>CABUPJ010000022.1 GCA_902493335.1 uncultured Porphyromonadaceae bacterium | reverse complement strand
TTTCCTCATTCTTCTCTCAAACACTTTTTATATGTACTTTCAAAAGTAGAAAACCTTGGTTTCAAGAGTGTAGCCAATATCGAGAATAAACTCGGCATCTCTTGTTTCGCAATGGTATAATAATTGCAGAAATCGCACTCTTATCAATCAAACGAGTCGATGAGGATGAACGAGGCCCAGGTGTCGTCGCCGTCGTTGCGGGCGCGGATTTCAGACTGCGCCTTGTGCAGGGCCTCGCGCTTGGTCGTGCCTTTGTCGTTGAGGAAGTGGCGGTAGAACGATACCATCATGTCGGCCGTGGCCGCGTCTGCGACTTCGTTAAGGCTGACCAGCAGTGATTTTACACCAGCATTCTTGAACCCGCGCTGCAGGCCGAAGACGCCGTCGTTGCCGAGCTTGCCAAGACCGCTCTCGCAGGCCGACAGCACAGCCAGTTCGCAGTCAAACAGCGTCATGCCGGCGATTTCGGCGGCGTTGACCAGCGCGCCGTTCTCCTCGGGGCTGTCATAGAGGTTGGCTCCGGCGAAGGCGAGAATGCTGCGGTTCATCGCGTCGGTGTCGGTGCTTTGACCCTCTTCGAGATATTTGCCGTGGGTAGCGATATGTATCAAGTTGACAGGATGTTGGCTTTGGTTGAGGAATTCGTTTTTTGCGGCCTCGCGTCTTGAGTAAAGGGCGACCGTCGCCTTCGGGTCGTTGTCTTTGAGCAGACGGTCTATCTCATTGATTTCGCGGCGGGTGCTGTCGAGCGGCATAAACCACAGCGCGTCAGACGCACGTTTGACGACGCTGCGCTTGTCAGCCGATGCGAGACTTTCGCCCTCATAGTCGATGTCGCCGAAGACTGCGGCGTAGCGTATCGGCTGCTGCCTGTGGCGCCGGCAGATCTCTTTCGTCGACGACACGCGCACGAGGTCTATCACGTCCGACAGCTGTCTGTCGCCGACGTTGAAATATTCTATGGCAAGGTTGTGGAGTATGCCGTCGGGCGCAAAATAGATGCGCTCTTTCCCGG
The DNA here is from genome assembly GCA_902493335.1 of uncultured Porphyromonadaceae bacterium. Taxonomy (GTDB): domain Bacteria; phylum Bacteroidota; class Bacteroidia; order Bacteroidales; family Muribaculaceae; genus CAG-873. Next base: position 51,058 of record CABUPJ010000022.1, on the reverse strand, counting down.
GCAACACTTTCATTATATTGCCCCAGACTTTTTCGGTGTACTCGTTTTTGCTGAATTTGTCATAGTCTTCGCTCATCTTGGCGAGCTCTTTGACCGTGGCGACGGAGACGATGATGCCGCCGGGCAGTTCCTTGCTGACGACGACCGCGGCGACGAGGTTGAGGCTCGGCACGACGCCGGTCTGCAGCGTCACGAATTCGACAGCGGCAGATTTGTCGTCGAGCGCGCGCGTCACGTCGTCGAGCGATATTTTCAGGTAGTCGGTGTAGTCGGCAAACTGCGCCGACTCGCGGGCGAGCGCGAGCTGCATCGCGTCGGTCTCGCGCTGCAGGGAGAGAATCTCGTCGAGCGGTTTATGCACTCCGCGCATCTTTTCGATGCGGTCGAGATTGTCTTTGATGGCGGTGTATGCGGCTTTCATCTCGTCGGTGCCGTAGCGGTTGAGAATCCTGTCAAATTCGATGCTCGACGACAGCAGTATGCCCTTCGACAACAGCTGGCCTTCATAGACCAGTGTCGCGAGGTGCCCGTAAAGCTCGGGCGTGTTCGGCGGCAGCGACGCGGCCATGGCGTTCATCTCGTTGATGTTGGTGAGTTCGCGGGCCCACGTCAGGGCCCGTTCCTTGGGGCTCTTGAGCAGGAAGTCTTCGGCGATGGCCGGCCGCAGGGCGATGAGATAGAGTGCGTAGTGTTCGATGGCCTTGTCATATTCGCCGAGCAGGGCGTAGCTGCCCGCTATAGTGGCGAGGGTCTGCGCGTTGCTGAGCTTGCCGAGATATTCGCCACCTTGTTCGAGTGTGTTGAGGCTCGAGCGTATTATCTCCTGCAGCCTTTCGCGGCGCTGCTCTTCGGCTGCAGTGTCGCCGTCGGGGCCTGTGCTGCCGTCAGTCTTGCGGGCGTAGAAAAGGCACATTTTTTTGCCGGCCAGCGCGTTCTCCCGTTCGTCGGCCATACCGAGAGCGCCATAGAGTTCGATTGCCTTGTCGTAGTCTGCGAGGCTGTTGTCGTAATCTCCGCCGAATTTCTCGGCTGCGGCCAGATTCTCGTAGGCCTTGGCATAGTCGGCGTCGGCCGTATGGCCGTAGTCTTCGAGATGTTTTATCAGCGCGCGGTATATCTTTGCAGCTGCTTCATAGTCTTTTAAGACCTTGTAAGCGTTGCCGAGGCCGAGCAGTGCCGACGATTTGAGCGTCTCGTTGTAGCCGTATGCGTCGACGTCGGCGATGACCGAGCGATGTGACTCGGCCGCTTTCTCGTAATTGCCGCCGATAAAGTGGTTCAGACCGGCGATATAGTTTGTGCGTGTCGCCGTCTCGCTCTCGCCGTTGCGCGATTTCATTGTCGCCGCGGCCATCGAATAATATTCGCCGGCCTGGGCGAAATCGTTTTGCGACGACAGGAACGAGGCATATTTCAGGCACGCTCTGATGCGGGTCGCGTCGTCCATCTCCATGGCGAACGCGGCCATGAATTCGTCTTTTGCCTCGGCATGGTGGCCCGATGTCTGATAATATTCGGCGCGCTCGAGGTGGCAGTCGGGTGAGTCGCAGTCTTTCGTCAGCTCGTGGCGGTTGTGTTCTTCCATCAGACTGAGGATGCGCTTGACGTTGGCGTTGTCGTCGGCCTCCATGTAGGCGCTGCCGAGGAAATTGAGCGCATACTCATAATACTGGCCGAATTTCTCGACCTTGCCGAGGGCTTCCTCGAAATATTTCACCGCCTCGCCGTCATTGCGCGCCGCGTGGTGGGCGCGGCCGAGGTTGATGAGATAGGTGCCCTCATCGGGGTGTGGCGGATTCATCTTGCGGCATAGTTCAACCACCTCGGTCAGAGGCTTCAGCGCCTTGTCAGGCTCGTCGTCCAAGACATACGACAGGCCGTAGTTGTTCATCGACGTGATATAGTCTTTGCTGACGCGGCCGAAAAGTTTCTCGCGCAGCCGCGCGGCCTTCAGGGTATATTCGCGGCCCGCCGCCATCTCTCCGGTGCTCAGATATGCACGGCCTGTCAGGTGCAGCGCCAGGGCATAGTCGGCGCCCGCGTCGTCGCCCCCGGCAGTGAAGGCGCTGTCTGCTTTGAGATACAGCGGCAGGGCGATAGCAGGGTTTCCGGCATCGTCGGCTGCCCTGGCCGATTTGAGCAGCCGCGCGGCATCGCCGTCGGCTGCAGAAGCCGTCAGCGTCAAAGCCGCGAATATATTGAGCAGCGCGAGCCTCATCATCTGACCGTTACCAGCGCTGATAATGGACCTTTGACGGGTCCCATTTGTCTTTAGGCTCCTGGTCGGCAACGGGATAGCCGACGGCTATAATGCACATCGGCACGACCGAGTCGGGGAGTGCGAGCGCGCGTGATACATTGCCGACGCGTTCGGCGATGGGGAAGACGCCCGTCCAGACGGCGCCGAGGCCGAGGGCATGTGCGGCCAAGAGTATGTTTTCGGTGGCTGCCGAGCAGTCCTGCACCCAGAAGTCGCGGCCTTCACCCTCGATGGCACGCGTCATATCGCCGCAGACGGTTATGGCGGCCGCGGCGGTCTTCAGACGCGGCTGGAGAGTAGCGAGGCTGTCGAGGGCATCGCGGCCGGTGGTGACGACAAACGCCCACGGCTGTTTGTTGACGGCTGTAGGCGCGGCCATGCCGGCTTTGATCAGAGTCTCGAGAGTGTCAGCGCTGATCGGGCGGTCGGTATATTGTCTGACACTCGTGCGTGTCATGATGTTGCCGATGACAGCCTGGGCTGCGTCGGTCGATGTCAGAGCGGCGGTCTCTGACGGTGTTGTTGTGCATGATGAGGCGGCGAGCAGCGCGGCGCCGGCGATGATGAATTGTAATTTTTTCATTTTTTTCAGTTGTCTTGAAGCCCGAAGCAGCGTTTGACGGCGTCGCGGATGCGTGTGGCGCCCGGTGCTTCGGTGCGAAGTATTTCTATAATTGTAGCGATATATTCCTCTTTGTTTTTCAGGCCGCAGAGCGGAGCGACATTGCTTGACGGTATCATCGACTTGCGGTTATAGACCTTGAGCACGCCGGCATAGTTGCCGCTGTTGACGTAGCCGTGGAATTTCAGGCACAGGCTGTCGTAGATGCCCCGCGGGTCGATTTCGTCGCGTATGCCGTCGAGATGCCGCTCGAGCTGGACGATGTTGGCGAATCTGCGGTCTATGCGACATTCCATCAGGCGTTTGACACGGTGGCGTGTGTGCATCAGGGCCTGATCTTTGAGCTCGCCGGCAAATTGGTTGATGATGGCCTTGCGCACACGGTCGAAGACCCTCGCGGCGTTGTGTCCGCTGGCTTCGGCGACGGCCTTGATGACATCCTCGAGCATGAGTATGTTCTCGATTTCGGCTACTTCGGGCACCATGATGCGGTGGTTTCTGAGATATGCCACTTCGTTTTCGTCGCGGCGGTCGCGGTCGACGATGCCCGTCGAATCCATGTGGTGCAGGGCGTTGAGGTCGTTGAATGTGCGCGTCGCCTCGATGACCTTGTTGCAGCTGCCGAGCGATTTGACCGTGTAGTCTTTGAAGATGAGCGGATAAAGCTTCGAGTCGATAGAGTGTATGCCGTCGCCCTCGATGAACAGCACCGGCTTCCGGGCGCCGATGATGGTTTTGTAGACGTCGTCGCTCAGTGTCGAGGCGTTTTCGATGACATCATAGTCCCAGGCGACGGCGGCGGGGTCGTAGGCCTTCACCCATATCGCGCCCGCATGGTTGATTGACGAGGCGAAGTCGAGGTCGTGGGTCGTGTAGACAAAGCGGCAGTCGGGCCTGAGCAGTTCGATGCGCGACCACAGCGAGAGCATCATCGTCGGGTGGAAGAACATCTCCGGACTGTTGACAAAAATCACGCCGTCCTTAGGGGCGTAGAGCACTCCGGCGATGTGGTATATCGTGGCGCGTTCGCCGTCAGAGAGCCTTTTGGCCGAGTAGAGGTCACTGTCATTGTCGCGGCTGAACTCGAAGCTGCCGCTGTCGACGGTGATGCGGTTGCCCGGGAATATTTCCTGCCAGAGGCTTATCAGCGTGTCGAGACGCGTCGGTTCGAGCGTCAGGCCGCTGTCGCCCGAGGCGCGGCGCAGCTTGTAGCTGAGCAGGTTGAGCATTTCGTCGTGCAGCAGACGGCTCATAAGCTTTTCGAGCGACGTCGGGCTGTCGGGATTATATAGGCCGTCGAGGGCCGACAGGCGGCAGGCCTTGTCGCCTAACGAGTCGGCGAGGCTGTCGGCAAAAAGCGTCTTGCCCGCGCCGTTGGCGCCGATGACAAGCATGCGCCGCACGCCGTCGCTGACACCTTTAGCCTGTGATGATTTATGCTTTGGCAGGTTCATAATCACAAAGATAATACAACTTTGTCTTAATAACCAAAAATGTTTCAACTTTACTTGTTCCGAACTGATTTAATTTTTATCTTAGCCGCGTAATAAAAACATCAGACCGGGAAGACCGGATATTGCCATATGCAAAGCAAGATGAAAACATATAAAATAATAACCGTAGTCGTATTGTTCGGGATTATTATATTTTCGATTTTCTGTTTTGTAAACGTCGGAAGCTTTGGAGACCGGCTTTGTGACGAACGCTCCTTGCTTGATGGGGCAGAGATGGAGTATCGGGTTGATATATTGAAATCATCTTTATCGCTTGCGTTCTGGTGGCTGTATGCAATCGGATGCCTGCTTGTCTGCTTATATATACGTGATGTCAAGTTTTTGATTCCTTATATTGTTTTATGTCTGGCATTTTTTATTTCATGGGCATATTTACAAACTGATAGTATAAAAAGAGTTATGGCATTTATTGGTGACAGTAGTAAAATGGATTTTATTGCTCAGATTGACCGCTCATTATCAGCTGTAGCCTTGTCTTATGTCTACGCGGCGGCTTTTATGTTTATCAGTTTCATCGCTATGTTTGTCCCTGATATAATAAGAATCGCGAAAGAATAGACAAACGCGATTTAGAGTGTCACTATGGATTGATAAATAAGAAGTGATTAGGAAAAATAATGCAACGTGCCCACATGTAAATCAGTACCGTATTAAAAAATGAAGAGATTTATTCTGTTTATTATGCTTGCACTCGGCGTGCAGATTTTTCTTATAAATTGCAAGTCAAGCCAATCGGATCAAAATACCGGGGACAATGCGGAAACTATAACAACCGTAGAGTCGTCAGACTGTCAGATGTTTGTCCCGTCCCAACTCCGTGTTTTCAGCGGCGGAAATATCGACCGCTCCGGAATGACATTCAGGTGGTATTCAGATAGCGCCGGAGATTACAAAATTAAGGGACATGATTCGGTGACAGACCGGTTCGATATAAAATATGGGCTTATCGAAGACCCGTTTCTAAAATCATATTACGTATACGGTCCTATTGAAGATTCAGATTATGGCAAATGTGACTCGGTGGTGTGTGACAGTACGGGAAAATATACACTTATAAGAAAACACAATGTAGCGCTGTCAATAGTCATAAACACCAGGGATGACAGTAAACTGCAAAAGTTAGATACTATTTGCTTTTTCAAAGATATGTTTGCCGACTATATTAAAAAAGTTTACAATCCCAATAAAGATTCAAGATATAAAAAATTACAATACAATCTGATTAATTTTGATTTGTTTCATTTGAAATTAGACAGTATCAGAAATGATACAATATACTTTAACTTTGGATTTGGTCAAAACGAAACGTGTTTTGTGGATTTTTATACATACAAATACTGGCCGAACGGAGATTCGATATATTATGAAGATCCGTTTACATACGAAGATGATAGCCTATGGGGGATGGATTCTGTCACTGTCGTGAGCCGTGAAGATATATATTATACAAAAAAGGCCATAAACAGTTATGTTGCAATCGACAGTACCATTGTGTATGACACAGACATTCATAGAAGGTTTTTTTAGATTCCATGGCATGCCACTATTTTTCTAAAATACATTTAATAAAATTCTATTCTAATGAAAGTTTCTTGCTTTTCTAATAAAATATCGAGGTCACTGATGCCGGTTTTTGCAGGGCTGATTATTTTGGGCTTCGGTCTTTTGCTTTCGGGCTGTAATAAAGAGTCGAAAAGAGAGGTGGCAGGTGACAATGTCATTGATATATCCGAGCTTGATGACGATCAGCTCGGAAGATGTCTGGGGGATTCGTTGTTTACGGATACGACTGATGTTTTCAAAACCATCGCGTTGTTTGAAATCGAGATACCTCGGCCGGTAGACTCGATTTTGAGAAATTATGTCATTCCTGAAATGAAAGCCAATGGTTGTGCTAAATACAAGCTGATTGACATAATGTATGCGAATGACTATCTGAGTTTTTCGATTATTACGCCTGATGAGCACAGAGAGATGGGTTATGAGCCTTATGGATATAACGACGACTATGAATATGGTTTGGTCGTTGATAATTTTGAGAAAAATAAACTAAGGGCAAAGAAAAGTGACAGGAAAAAGACAGTTGAGATAAAGGATTATACAAATCGTATCAGCCCACCCTTCGATCCTCCGGTATGTTATTTCGATCCAAACAATGACTTTGAAATGATTTATCCGCTGAATCTTTATTAATAGGCAGATGCTATGCTGATTGATTTAAAAAGAATACAGAAGAATAAATATACGCCCTGTGTTATTTTGGCGATTTTGACGGCGGGGCTATTGTTGTTTCCTGCGACTCCGGGATTTTGCATTGACTTTATTACCTGTAAAGTTTTTGGCGCTGAAATTATAAAAGGGCGACTGGTCGCATTGGCCGTGTTGCTGGGTTATTATTTCATAGTCTCTTATAATCGTAGCGTCGAAGGCCGAACTGTTATCGCTGCCAATCTTTTTGTTTTTCCTTTGGTGTTGTTTATAATGCTTTTGCCCGGGAACGGCCTCAACTGGATTCCATATTGTTTTATTATGAATTCAGATGTTTTGACTGACTATGAAGCTGTGGCGGCGTTTGATTTGATTATCACATGCATAGTTGGTTATTGGACACAAATAAGTTTTCTTGCCCGCTTCGGGTCGGATGACGAAGTCGGCTCGTCGGAATCAAACCAACGTGAGGTATGAAAATCAGCGTCTTGCAGACGGTTTTGCGTGGCTGACTGCAATTATGAATGTAATCATGGGCGCCGGTTTATCACTTTTTTTGATTTGGGGGCTGAAGTGTGCTGATTTTTATGTACTTTTGCAGGTTGAAAGAAAATCCAATAGTGTATGCAAAAAATCAGAAACATCGCTATCATCGCCCACGTCGACCACGGTAAGACGACGGTAGTAGACAAAATGCTTCTTGCCGGCAACCTTTTCAGAGACAATCAGAATGCCGGCGAACTCATTCTCGACAATAACGACCTCGAACGTGAACGCGGCATAACAATCCTGTCGAAAAACGTTTCGATAAATTATAAAGGCTATAAAATCAACATCATCGACACTCCGGGACACGCCGACTTCGGCGGCGAGGTCGAGCGTGTGCTCAACATGGCCGACGGCTGTCTGCTGCTCGTCGACGCCTTCGAGGGCCCGATGCCCCAGACCCGTTTCGTGCTTCAGAAAGCCATTCAGATTGGTCTGAAGCCCGTTGTCGTCATCAACAAGGTAGACAAGCCCAACTGCCGTCCCGACGAGGTGCAGGAGATGGTCTTCGACCTGATGTTCAACCTCGACGCCACCGAGGAACAGCTCGATTTCCCGACAATCTACGGTTCGGCCAAGGAAGGCTGGATGAGCACCGACTGGCGCAAGCCGACTGACAACATCCTGCCGCTGCTCGACGCCATCATCGAATATATACCCGAACCCGAAACCCTCGAGGGTGACGCCCAGATGCTCATCACCTCGCTTGACTTCTCGAACTATGTGGGCCGTATAGCCATCGGCCGCGTACACCGCGGCGAGCTCCGCGAGGGCATGGATGTCGCCCTCTGCCGCCGCGACGGCAGCGTCTCGCGCCAGCGCATCAAGGAGCTGCATGTCTTCGAAGGCATGGGCCGCAAACGTGTCGAGAGTGTCAAGAGCGGCGATATATGCGCTCTTGTCGGCATCGAAGGCTTCGAAATCGGCGACACCGTCGCTGACATCAACAACCCAGAGGCACTCCCCCGTATCGCCATCGACGAGCCCACGATGTCGATGACCTTCACCATCAACGACAGCCCCTTCTTCGGACGCGACGGCAAATATGTAACTTCGCGCCATATCGGCGACCGCCTCACCCGCGAGCTCGACCGCAACCTCGCTCTCCGCGTCACCAAGGCCGACCACGAGGATGTCTGGACCGTCTACGGCCGCGGTGTGCTCCACCTCTCTGTACTCATAGAGACCATGCGCCGAGAGGGCTACGAGCTTCAGGTCGGCCAGCCCCAGGTAATTGTCAAGGAAATAGACGGCGTCAAGTGCGAGCCTGTCGAGCTGCTCACCATCAACGTCACCGAGGAATATTCGTCGCGCATCATCGATATGGTGACACGCCGCAAGGGCGACCTCGTGTCGATGTCGGCTCAGAACGACCGCGTGCACATGGAGTTCCAGATACCTTCGCGAGGCATCATCGGTCTGCGCAACAACGTGCTGACAGCGTCGGCCGGCGAGGCCATCATGGCTCACCGCTTCCTCGAATATCAGCCCTGGAAGGGTGACATCGAGCGCCGCACCAACGGTTCGCTCATCGCTCTTGAGGCGGGAACGGCATACGCCTATGCCATCGACAAGCTCCAGGACCGCGGCCGATTCTTCATCTTCCCTCAGGAAGAGGTCTATGCCGGCCAGGTCGTCGGCGAGAACGCTAAAGACAACGACATCGTCGTCAACGTCACCAAGAGCAAGAAACTCACCAACATGCGCGCCTCGGGCGCCGACGACAAGGCCCGTATCGTGCCTCCCGTCGTCTTCAGCCTCGAGGAAGCGCTCGAATATATCAAAGAAGATGAATATGTCGAGGTGACACCCCACCACCTGCGCCTGCGCAAGATCATCCTCGACGAACTCGAACGCAAACGCGCCAACAGATAATGACAGATACCGCGCCAAAGTTTACACCATTCGGCCTCAACATCGGCGGCCGTCTTGTCGACTACACGCGGCCGGCGGTGATGGGCATTGTAAATGTCACTCCCGACTCGTTCTATGCCGGGAGCCGCACAACCGACGCCGAGGCTGTCGAACGGCGTGTCGCCGCTATGCTCGGCGAGGGCGTCGACATCATCGATGTCGGGGCCTATTCGTCGCGCCCAGGTGCGGCCGATGTCAGCCCCGAAGAAGAGTATGAACGCCTCGCGCGGGGTCTTGAGGCCGTGCGGCGGGTCGCCCCCGACGCAGTCGTGTCTGTCGACACTTTCCGCGCCTCTGTCGCCCGCAAGGCCGTCAGCGACTTCGGTCCGCTCATCATCAACGACATCTCGGGCGGGGCGCTCGACGACGATATGTTCGAAACCGTCGCCGAGCTTGGCGTGCCTTATATTATGATGCACATGCGCGGCACTCCCGCCGACATGCAGCAGCACTGCGACTACGACAGCCTTGCCTCCGATATCCTCGCCGAACTCGGCGAGCGCCTCGGCCGGCTCACCCTCATGGGTGTCAGCGACATCATCGTCGACCCGGGCTTCGGCTTCAGCAAGACACTGGCACAGAACTACGAACTGCTCACGTCGCTGCCTTTGTTCGCCCTCTTCCACCGTCCGCTGCTCGTCGGCCTGTCGCGCAAATCGATGGCGACACGCCTCTTAGGTATCGACACCGCCGACGCTCTCAACGCCACGACGGTTCTCAACACACTCGCTCTCGACCGCGGGGCGTCGATACTGCGCGTCCACGATGTCGCCGCCGCCCGTCAGGCTGTCGACATCTTCACCGCCACAACCGACTTCGGCTCAATAAATAAATAACCATCATCACCCCTTTCCTCGCTATGCCTCTGCAATTCGGAATAAAAGACATAATCGACATTTTTCTGGTCGCCGTACTGCTCTACTACATCTATCGTCTGATGAAAGAGTCGGGCACGATCAACATTTTCTATGGCGTCATGTCTTTTATTGTCGTCTGGGTGCTCGCGTCAGAAATTTTCGAGATGCGTCTGATCGGCACGATCCTCGACAAGTTCATGAGCATAGGTCTGCTGATTCTCGTCATTCTTTTCGTCGACCAGATCAAGCGTTTCCTTGTCGAACTCGGCTCGCATCGCCGCTGGCGTTTTCTCGCCGGCCTCTTCCATCATCATAAAGAAGAGATGGATGCCGACGCGCGCCGCTATGTCATGCCTATCGTCTATGCCTGCATGTCGATGTCCAAGAGCAAGACCGGCGCCCTCATCGTCATCGAGCAGTCGATACCGCTCGACAACTACGAGAAAACCGGCGACATCATCGACGCCGACATCAATACTCGGCTTATCGAGAATATCTTTTTCAAAAACTCACCGCTTCACGACGGAGCCATGATTGTGGCCCATGACCGAATCATGGCTGCCGGATGCATCCTCCCTGTCAGCCATGACAGCGATGTGCCGCGCGCCCTCGGCCTGCGTCACCGTTCGGCTCTCGGCATAGCCCAGGCTACCGACGCCGCCGCCATTGTCGTGTCAGAGGAGACGGGCAATATCTCGCTCGCCCACCGTGGCCGCCTATACACCAAACTCACCACCACCGAACTCGAACACCGCCTGTCGGCCCTCGCCATGACTCCCAAACGCTGACCGCCCTCTTCTTTTAGGAGAACATAAGGCAGAAGGGCAAAATTAGTAGGGATGTGCCATGCACATCCGCGTCAGGCATTATGGACCAAGGTCTTCAGCCCTTGGAGTCAGCGAGTTGGCTGCAACGGCAGAAGCCGTTGCTCCATACGGCGACGAGCTCGTCGCCGACACAATAATCGTTTAGGCCGGTAATTTTTATGTAACAACGATATCAATGTTCTTTTGACATCGTTTTGACTTTTCAGCTGCGTGGGGATGTCTGCCGCTAAAGTGGTTGTGGATGGGTGGTAAGAGTCTGGAGCTTATCGTTTCATCACAAGGGCTGAAGCCCTTGATTCATAATGACTGAAATCTTCCAAAATAAAACAGCAGCGAGAGCTGTTTGCCCTCGCTGCCTGCGATAGTTTTTATGCACTTATGATTTTAATCGTGCGTTGTGCTTTGTGAATTATCTTACGATGACTTTTTCGGCTTTGACTTTGCCGTCGGCGTAGGTGGTGCGGCGGATGCAGAGGCCTTCGGGCTCGTTCAGACGTGCGCCCGTGAGGTTATAATATTCAGTCGACACAGCTTCGGCGTTGCTGACGGTGATGTTGCCGACACCGCCGTTTTCAAAGGTGTAGGTGATGATTTCGCTGGTGTATTCTTTGCCGCCGTCTTTGTATACCGACTGAACTCCGATTGAGTTTAGCGGTTCCAGGAAGAGGGCGAAGTGCCAGCCGTCGCCGATGTACATGATATCGTCATAATCTTTGCCGAACTGGCGGAGCTCGTCGCCGGGAGCAAGTTCGCCATTGAAGAAGAGCTTGTAATATAGTTTATCGGTCTCGAGTGCGTGGCCGTTGATGTCGACAGACGGAATCATGAAGTCTCCGACGCCCATGCCGTCGTTTTCGTCCCACTCGGGTTCGCCCCATTCGGGAGCAGCGGGGACGGGGTCGAGCGATGCTATCGGGGTGAGTTTGAGATTAGCGATGCCGTAGCCAAACCAGGGATGGTCTTTGCCGAGATTCATCATCATCTCGCTGCCGGCCTGCCAGCCGTTATCGGTCTTTGTCAATGTGGCGTTGTCGAGCCAGCCATATACTTTGCCTGCAGGGGTCGATTTGTCTTCAGCTCCGTAGAAGAAGATGAAATAGTCGTTGTAGATGCCGAGGTACTGTTCTGATGCGAATGTTATCGAACCGTCGGTGTTGACTTTTCCTTTGATCCAAGCCTCGGGGAGGTATGATGACAGGCCTTTGAGCCATGCCGTCTCGCCGTCGGTGCCGAGTTCGACGCGGGTAGTGAATGATTCGTTCCACTCGTTGTTGTATGTCGCAGTGTAGGGCGTTGCGGCAAGGCCTTCGGCGGGAACTGACGGGGTCTCTTCCCAGATTGTGTATGTCACGTCGCGTTCGCCGTATGACTGGAATGCGCCGTTTTCGTTAGCCAGACCTATCATGCCGTCGAAACGCGGTGTGGCTGTCGGAGTGATGAGCTGAGTGAGTTTGGTGCCGTCCCAGCTCATGCGCAGTCTGGGATTCTCGGTGTCGGCCACGAGCGAGATGTTACCTGTCGTGCCCACAGGCTTCATCATTGCGGCGTAGAGTGTCTCGCCTTTGGCATTTTTGGCCACGGGCTGGGGGAAGACGAACTCGGCGATGCCGTCATCGCCAATCGTGCCTTTTACCCACGAGTCGATGCCGGCGTATTCGCGGATTATGTTGTGGATATAGATGTCTTTGCCGTCGATTACAATTTTGGTGCGGTAGCCGTCGTTATCGGAGAATGAGCCTAAACCGCCCTGAGCGATAAGATAAGTGCTGGCGCTTGTGCCGTAGACCTCGGAATAGAGGGTGCCTGCGGGGGTCGAGGTGATAATCGCGGGTTCGGCGGCATAGGCGACCGAGGCGAAACCCGCCAGGACAGACAGGAGTAAAGTTTTTTTCATAAGCGAATGTGTAAATAATATTAAAATGATATGTGAATGGATGCTTATAGCGCAAAGGTATATAAAAATTATCAAAAAATCGCCGTAATGTCGATATAAATCGCCGAAAAAGCGTCAAAATGCCTTTCAAAGCACCAGTTCGGTCAACAATCGGTCGAATGTGGCGTCGAGGCTGTCGCAGATGCCCGGATGAGGGCGCGATGTCTGGATACAGGCGCTGCGGACGGCTGTGAGCCATCTGAAGCGTTCTTCGGCTTCAAGCGTGGCGATAGGATTCGATCTGTCGCGGGCGTTGCCGATGATGTCGAAAGCCGAAAGCTGTCGGCTGACGTCATCGCGGTCGACCGGCCCGGGGGCGATGGCGTCGATGCGGCTCCATTCGGGTGCGAGGGCCACTCGCAGCCATCGGCGCCGCTTGCACATCATTATCAGACCGACGTTGACAAACTCTTCGCGCTCGACGCGCGGCACGTAGCGCACTACTGCATATTCATATAAGTGTTTTTCTTGCATCGACGGCCTGTTTTAGGAAAATGTGGGAATTATCGCGGCGGGTCTTGAGGAAGCTGCGGTAGACTTCACGCGCTTCACCGGCATTGCGTCCGGCTTCGTCATAGACGAGCCATTGGGCCGGCACGGCATCGACGATGCGGTCGATGACCTCGTCGGTCAGCAGCCGGCGCATCTCGGCGTCGGCCTCTTCGAGGCGCGAGGCCCGGCGCAGCAGGGCGTGGTCTCTGATATAGGCGAAGGGCGTCAGCGGCGCTTTGTCGAGGTCGCGCCACGAGTGGTGGAAATAGAGCGTGGCGCCGTGGTCGATGAGCCAGAGCTCGCGGTTCCAGACGAGCATGTTGGTGTTGCGGACCGTGCGGTCGACGTTGGTCAGATAGGCGTCGAGCCAGACTATGCGCGAGGCCGTCGCCTCGTCGACGTCGTTGACGACGGGGTCGAAAGTCATTGCTCCCGAGAGGAAATGCAGCCCGAGGTTGAGGCCGAGGCTGGCCTTGAGGAGGTCCTGAATCTCCTCGTCGCCCTCGGTGCGGCCGAAGTCTTCGCCGACAGAGAGGAAGACGAGCTCGGGCACACGCAGGCCGGCGGCACGGGCGATCTCGCCGCCGATGAGTTCGGCGACAAGAGCTTTGGGACCGTGTCCGGCGCCACGGAATTTGACGACATACTTGAAGTCGTCGTCGGCCTCGGCGAGCGCCGGCAGCGAGCCGCCTTCGCGCAGCGGCATGATGTAGCGCGTCACGGTCTGCGAGCGCAGGAGAGTATTGTCGCCGTGCGTTATATCAGTCATTTTGATCTCCATATTCTTCGAGATAAGCGTCGGCGGCCTCGACGAGTTCGTCATACCACTCGCGGCCGAAGCGTCTGACGAGCGGCCCTTCGAGGAAACGGTAGGCCCGGATACCGTTCTTGCGGCCAAGGATTTCGGCGCATTTGCAGATTTTCCAGCGGTGGAAGTTGACGGCGGTGAAGCCGTCATACTCGCGTATGCGTACAGGATAAAGGTGGCACGACATGGGTTTCATGAAGTCGATGCGTCCTTCGCGCCAGGCTTTTTCGAGGGCACACATGCACATGCCGCCCGGACCGTAGGTGGTGAAGACACAGTTGCGTCCGTCGACGATAGATGTCACCAGGTCGCCCTCGCAGTCGACATAGGCCACGCCGTTTTCCTCGATTTCGCGACGGGCGGCGGGCAGGAGGTCGTCGATGACGGCGGGGAGCACTTCTTCGAGCTTGCGGCGCTCGTCTTCGGTGATGGGAGCGCCGGCATCGCCGTCGATGCAGCACTCGCCGAGGCAGCTGTCGAGGTCGCAGCAGAAATAGCGTTCGACAAGGTCGAGAGAGATGAGGGTGTCTTTTATCTGGAGCATAACGTCGTTATAGTCTTGAGAGTCGTTGATTTCGTTGTTGTCACACATGGCATTTATCGGTCTGAAAGGAATGAGGAGACACCGATGAGGCGGTCGTAACGCTCGCCCTGGCGGCGTGTGTAGACCTTGACGAGGTATTCGTTGACGGTCTGATAGCGGTCGCCTTCGATCACAGAAGTATAGCCCCGCGATTTTTTCGGCGGCACGGCGAGATACTGGTAGTTGTATGACCCCTGTTTCAACAGCAGGGCGCGCTCATAGCGGCCGGTGGCCTCGTTATAGGCCATCTGTGACGAAGAGTCGAAACGTCGGTTGACAAAGTCACCGTCGAGAAAAATCATCAGGCCGGGCGTCTCGGGATAGTCGAGCGTGAAATGGACGACGGCATAGTCGGCCTCGGTGTCGCTCTCGGTCGAGTTATATTCGCGCACGACGAAACGTCCGCGCTGGGTGCTGTCGTAGAGATATTGCCCGGTGTTGCGCGGCGTGTCGGTCTCGACGGTGAAATGATAATATGGGTCGAGCCATTCGATGTCGGCCACGCGCATGCCGGGGTAGTTGACCGATGTGGTCTCGAAGCGGCGGTATTCGTTGCCGGCGTCGAAGATCAGGCCGGGCTGGTGTTCGTAGATGAGAGTGCGGCCGCTGACGCGCAGGGGCTGGACGAGCGCTACCTCGCTGTCGAGGCGTCCGTTCTGCTGTATCATGACGCGGACGTCGTTGAAAAGGTCGCGGACGTCAGAGCGCTCGACGTCGACAGCGAGCGACAGCTGCTGGCTGGCCTCGTTGTAGTCGCGGTCGGTGCGCGAGGTGATTTCGGCGCCTATGACGGCCGACTGCTCGCTGACCATGAAGCGGCACTGGGCCACAATCGTGTCGGGGTCGTCCTGACGGTAGATCTGCAGCAGGTAATTGCCCGAGACCATGGGGGCCATGTCGGCGTTGGGTATGGTCAGGCGGTAGTTGACGTAGTGGACGGTCGTGGCGCGCGAGTAGTCGAAGTCTTCGATGAGTCCTTCGTTGAAACCGTCGATGATTTCGGAGTCGACGAGACCCGACGGCTGCCACGAGGCGTTGCAGTGGACGAGACGGTAACGGAAGTATTCGCGGTCGTCGGCGAGATGGTCGAAGCTGACGGTGATGCTGCCGGGGGCGTTTAGAAACAGCACCGGCGGCGCGAAGATGTCGTCGTTGGCGACAACGCGCAGGGTGCGGATGCGTTCGTCGAAGGTCCCCGTCATCGTGTCGGTGAATCCGGCGGCGCCGGCCACAGTCGAGGCGAGCGAGAGCAGCAAAGATATGAGAGCCTGCCTTACCATTCGATTGGTGTTTTGCCGTGTGCGGCGAGATAGTCGTTTGCCAGAGAGAAGTGATGGTTGCCGAAGAATCCGCGGTAGGCCGACAGGGGCGATGGGTGCGGCGATGTCAGCACGAGATGGCGGCTGCGGTCGATGAAGTCGCCTTTGCGGATGGCAAAACTGCCCCAGAGCATGAAGACGATGTTGTCGCGGCGTTCGGCGAGCGCACGTATGGCGGCGTCGGTGAGCAGTTCCCAGCCTTTGCCCTGATGAGAGTTGGCCTGATGGGCGTCGACGGTGAGCGTCGAGTTGAGCAGCAGGACGCCCTGGCGCGCCCAACGCTCGAGATTGCCGTCGGCCGGCATCGGTTTGCCGAGGTCGCTCTCGATTTCTTTGAAGATATTTATCAGCGACGGCGGCATCGCTACACCCGGCGACACCGAGAAACACAGGCCGTTGGCCTGACCGGGGCCGTGGTAGGGATCCTGACCGAGGATGACGACCTTGACTTTGTCAAAGGGGCAGGCGTCGAAGGCGGCAAATATCCTGGAAGCAGGCGGATAGACGGTCGTCGTCTGATAGCGCTGACGCACGAAGTCGGTCAGCGCTTCGAAATATGGCATGTCCCATTGGTCGGCGAGGGCGTCGCGCCATGTAGGGTCTATTCTGACGTTCATTTTGAGGCTTTTGATTTTCTTTTTGCAAATCTACGAAAAAAAGCATAAATTTGCAGACGAATGACAGATAAAGGCTGTTAAAACGATGCACCCATAGTTCAATGGATAGAATTACGGATTCCGGTTCCGTCGATTGGGGTTCGACTCCCCATGGGTGTACTATTTGCTGTGTATCAGGTGTTTATCTACAACTAAAGACATATATTCATGAAAAAATTCATCACTTTTATGGTCGGCCTGCTTGTCGCAGGCGTTTCTGCTGACGCACGTTTCTCTGACTATCGCGGTGTCTGGGCGTCAGACAGTGCCGAAGCCGTGATAACTGACTCGGTATGTATATTTTACGCTCACATCGATTCCACAATGCAGGCCACGCTCGAGGTGCCGTCGTCAGAAATACTTCACAAGACGGTTTTCGCTCCCGGCGGGCTGGTGTCTTTTCCCGAGGACGTCAGGCCGCTTGACATCGTGCGTTCAAAGAACAGAATTGTCATTGACGGACAGACTCTTGTCAAGGTCGAGGATATTGAAACGACAACTCCCTACGAGATGAAAGAATGCAGGTCGAAGTATGATGTAGGCGACTGCCTGCAGCAGTGGCGTCTCGGCGCCGCATTCGGCACAGACACCGACGTTGTCTACTGCGAGGTCAACACCAACCGCCACATGGCGATCTATATGGTCAATCCGACGATGGTCTATATCAGGGCGGCGGCGACGCGCAATAACAACAACGGAACGCTTTTCTTTCAGAATATCAGGATGATGAAGAACAGCAATACGGGAGAATATACAGTGGCAATCGAGCCTGGCAATCTTGCCGCGGCCCGTGACGACCTCGAAATCGACAACTCTCAGTTTCAGCCTGACAAGTGTACTTTCACTCCCGGCGGCATCTACTGGTCGCTTATATCATTTGAGCCGGATAAAATACTCATCAACGGCTGCGGCGAGACCTATCACGTTGACCGCCTAGTCAGCCCCGACAACTGCTGTGAATGGATCAAATTCGAGCCGTACAGCCGCGAGGATTATTTCTTGCGGTAGTCGATGTCCCCGATTATATCGGCTGCAGTGCAGTCGACGGGCATTTCTTTTGTGAGAATAAAATGCCACACATAAATGTTGTCGCTGTTGGAATTGATGATTATGGCGTCTTTGTATTCCCAACCTTTCTTAGCCATATAGGCGAAAACATTCATAGGCGATGCGAATGACATCTTTTTGTTGGTCTCGGGGTTGTAGATCCAGCCTCTTGCATCTATTGCTTTGTCGGCGATGCCGAAGTCGACAGTAGCGTTGACGTCGTCTTTCAAAAGATTATATCTTTCGCATTTTACATCACAATAAATTTTCATTTTGGGAGTTTCACACTCTTGAGCATGTGCCATAGCGACGCCGGCCAAAAAACATACGGTCAGGAATATAAACTTTTTCATAGAAAAGGGATTCAGTTATTAAAAATTGCTATAATATGGTCAGTGCGACACGTTTGCCAAGACCTTCGAAAATTCTGAAAAGCGTGCTGAGCTGTACGTCGGCCTTGCCGTTTTCGATGCGTGAAATATATGTTTTCTTCGTTCCGATACGCTCTGCAAGTTGCGCTTGAGTGAGCCCGGCGCGAAGCCGTTCCTCTTTCAGAGTTTCGGCAAGACAGAACGTTTGAGTCTCTTTGTCGAATTCATCACGCTCAGGTGTCCCGGGCTTTCCGTACTCAACATCAAGCAATTCATCAAGTGTCTGACAATTCATTATGAGGTCCTCCTTATTTCTATCCATGATTTTTATCTTTAAAATATTCATTCATTAGTTTTGTTGCCTTTTCAATTTCTTTTGAAGGTGTTTTTTGAGTCTTTTTCTGAAATCCGTTGAACAGAATTACAATCTCACCCTCGTCAAAGCAACAGAAAACCCTGAATATGTTGCCGGCAAATTCGATTCGGATTTCATAAAGCCCTTTTACGTCGCAGATTGCTTTGAATATAGACCCCGGGAGTCTGTCTATGGTCGATATCCAAACCAACACCTGCGAAATCTTTTTTCGAACTTGAGGCGTCTGAGCTTTGTAAAACTCAAGGAAGTATTGCTTGTAAAATTTTACTGTCCTATGTGCCATGATTATAGGATTCCAACCACAAAGTTAACTAAAAAGTTTACACTGCTAAATAATTTTTTAGTTTTTCTTTGATTTGTTTGTCAGCCGAACATGGCGCGGAAGGCTTCCTCGACTTTTGAGACTTCGTGGATGTTGATTCTGAAGCGGGCTGTGTCGACGCCCTTGAGGTTGTTGCGGGGGACGAGGATGTCGGTCATGCCGAGTTTTTCGGCTTCGACGATGCGCTGTTCGAGGCGTGTGACGGGACGAATCTCGCCCGAAAGGCCTACTTCGCCTGTCATGCAGAAGCCTTTGGGTATGGCCATGTCGACGTTGCTCGAAAGGATGGCGGCGATGACGCCGAGGTCGAGAGCGGGGTCGCTGACCTTGAGGCCGCCGGCGATGTTGAGGAAGACGTCTTTTTGGGCAAGTTTGAAGCCGACACGTTTCTCGAGAACGGCGAGGAGCATGTTCATACGCTTGGCGTCAAAGCCTGTGACAGAGCGCTGCGGTGTGCCGTAGGCGGCTGTGCTGACAAGAGCCTGGACTTCGATGAGGAAGGGACGCGCGCCGTCGACGGTGACACCGATGGCGACGCCCGAGAGCTGTTCGTCGGGGTGTGAGAGCAGCAGCTCTGACGGGTTGGCGACTTCACGGAGGCCGCGGCGGCACATTTCGTAGATGCCTAATTCAGAGGTGCTGCCGAAGCGGTTTTTGATGGCGCGCAGAAGGCGGTACATATACTGGCTGTCGCCTTCGAACTGCAGGACAGCGTCGACGATGTGTTCGAGCACTTTCGGGCCGGCGAGGGTGCCTTCTTTGTTGATGTGGCCGATGAGTATGACGGGCACATTCGACTCTTTGGCGTATTTGAGGAGCCTGGCGGCGCACTCTCTGACCTGGCTGACGCTGCCGGCGGCCGACTCGAGGTCGTCGGAGGCGATGGTCTGTATCGAGTCGATGACGATGATGCCGGGATTGAGTTCGTCGATGTGGGTGAAGATGGTTTCGAGCGATGTCTCGCAGACGATAAAACAGTTGTCGCTGCCGCGGCCGATGCGGTCGGCGCGCAGTTTGAGCTGGGTGGCGCTTTCTTCGCCCGATACGTAGAGTATGGTCTTGGATTTGATAGACAGTAGATTCTGAAGAACGAGTGTCGATTTGCCGATGCCGGGTTCGCCGCCGATGAGGATGATTGAGCCCGGGACAAGGCCGCCGCCGAGAACGCGGTTGAGCTCTTCGCTGGGGAGGTGGATGCGCGGGTCGTCTGAGGCGACGATGCTGTTGATGGTCTGTGCGACGCTGCGCCCGGCTTTTGAAGGCGACAGGGTCTTCGACGGGCCGGCGGCGACTTTCTCTTCGACCATGGTGTTCCACTCGCCGCACGAGGGGCAGCGGCCGGCCCATTTGGGCGAGTCGGCGCCGCATGACGAGCAGAACCACAGGGATTTATATTTTGTCTTTGCCATAGGATAAAGGATTGACGGTTGTGGCTGTTTAGTTTCTTGATTTAATCTGACGGCTGCGGAACTCCGAGAGTGTGATGGCTGTGGCCGTGGCGACGTTGAGCGATTCGGATGTCGGTCGTCCGGGAGGGAAGGAGGGTATCAGCAGCCGACGGTCGACCATCGAGGCTATGGCGTCGCTTATGCCGCGGCCTTCGTTGCCCATGACGATGACGCCGGTGGCGCCGAGAGCGCTGTGGTAGATGTTGTCGCCGTCGAGAAAGGTGCCGTAGACAGCCGCCGGCGCTATGGCCGAAATCATGGCGGCGAGATCGCCGTAATGGACTCTGACGCGGGCGATGGCGCCCATGGTGGCCTGGACGGTCTTGGGATTCCACAGGTCGGCGCTGTCGTCTGAGGCGATAATCGTGGTGACGCCGAACCAGTCGCAGGCGCGTATGATGGTGCCGAGGTTGCCGGGGTCCTGGACGCGGTCGAGGGCGATGACGAGTTGCGAGGCTGCGGCGCGGGTGTCGAGCGCTGTGTCGGGTATGCGGTAGACGGCGATGACCTCGGGTGGCGTCTTGAGCGAGGAGATGCGTCCGAGCTCGTCGCGCGGAGCCTGTATCAGGCAGTCGCGGCCGACGGCATTGACGATGGCGTCATTAGCCTCGATCCATGATGCTGTCGCCAGCAGCGTCTCGCAGCTGAAGGCGCCGACGGTGTCGGCGACACATTTGGAGCCTTCGGCAACGAAGAGGCCATACTCGCGGCGGTATTTTGCCTCGGCGAGCGACCGTATTTTTTTTCGCAGGGAGTTAGTCAGTTCCATCGTCGTGTCAGAATTTATAGCCGGCTTCTTCGGCGAGGGTGCGGTCTTCGTCAGTAGTAGAGCCGATTGTCGTCAGCAGGTCGCCGACGATGGCACCGTTGATGCCGATGCGCATGGCTTCGAGCTGAGTCTCGCGGCTGAGACGCGCGCGGCCTCCGGCAAAGCGCAGTTGCGTCGCGGGGTGGATAAAGCGGAAGAGGGCGACGGTGTCGAGAATGTCGTCGTCGCTGATGGGTGCGGTATTTTCGAGCGGTGTGCCGGGAATAGGATTGAGGATATTGATGGGAATCGATACCGGGCGGGCGCGGCGCAGCGTCAGAGCGAACTCGACGCGCTGGTGGCGGCTTTCGCCCATGCCTATGATACCTCCCGAGCAGACGTCGAGGCCTTCGGCGTGGGCGGCTTCAATCGTGGCGAGCTTGTCGTCGATAGTGTGGGTGGTGCAGAGTGTGCCGAAATGCGATGGCGCAGTCTCGAGATTACAGTGGTAGCGCCTGATGCCGGCCTCTTTGAGACGGTGCATTGCCTCGCGGTCGATGAGACCGAGCGACGCGCAGGCGAGGATACGTCCGTCGGCGACGATGTCGCCGATCATGTCGCAGACGCCGTCGAGGCTCTTGCCGGTGACGGCGCGACCGCTGGTGACGATAGAGAAGCGTCTGACGCCGCGGTCGATGTTGTGTCGGGCTGCGGTCATGCATTCTTCGCGGCTGATGAGGCCGTATGTCTCGCAGTTGGTATTGAAATGTGCCGACTGGGCACACCATTTGCAGTTTTCGGAGCAACGGCCCGAGCGGGCGTTGACGATAGAGCAGGAATCGAAGTCGCGGCTCGAGAAGGCTGCGGTTATTTCAGCCGCGGCGTCGCGAAGCGCCTTGCTGTCGCCACATTCGGCGAGGGCATAGGCTTCGTCGTCGGTGAGGCGGCCGCCGGCGAGTATTTTTTCCTTTAATTTTTCAATCATAGCTGATTACCTTTTCTCAAATCGGTTAATGTTGATATAGATAGCGTTTTATCGAGCGTTTGGGCGTCTTCTCGAACTCTTCGTGGAAGATGCGGAAGCGGGCGATGCGGCTATATGCCGGAAGCTCGTTGTTGAGCTGATTGATGTTCTGCTGCATTATGTCGTTGATTTCGGCGTCGGTCATGCCCTGTTTGCGGGCGTTCTCGAAGTCGGGGTAGATGAGGGCGACGATCTTGTGGTCTTCGTCGACGGCGAGCGACTCGCTGACATAAGGCATGTTGTTGAGTTTCTGTTCGATTTCTTCGGGATAGATGTTCTGACCCGAAGGACCGAGAATCATGTTCTTGTCGCGCCCGCGGATATATATGAAGCCGTCGGCATCGACGTTGCATATATCGCCGGTGTTGAACCATTTGCCGTCGAACGACGCGCGTGTGGCCTCGTCGTTTTTATAGTAGCCTTTGGTGACATTGTCGCCTTTGACCCACAGCACGCCGGGTGTTACGGCCGGGTCGTCAGACTTGACTCTGATCTCCATGCGGTCGACGACTTTGCCGCATGAGCCGGGACGCTGGATGTCCCACGGCGCGTAGGCGATGAGCGGGCCGCACTCGGTCATGCCGTAGCCGACGGTGAAGGGGAATTTTATCTTGCGCAGGAAGGTCTCGACGTCTTTCGAGACGCCGGCACCGCCGATAATCATCTGCTGAAGATTGCCGCCGAAGATTCCATAAAGGCGTTCTTTCACCTTGCCTAGGAGATGGTCGTCGATAAACGGCACGTGGAGCAGAAGTTTCATCAACGGCTTGTCGAGCAGCGGGAAGACCTTGTTCTTGATGATTTTCTCGATGATGAGCGGCACGGTGACAATCATCTTCGGCTTTACGCGCGCGAAAGCATCCATGATGATTTTCGGCGAGGGTGTGCGGGTCAGAAAATAGACATGGCATCCCTTGACAAAGGGGTGGAGCATCTCGACCATCAGACCGTACATGTGGGCGAGCGGCAGCATGCATACCACGCCGTCGCCGGGTTTAAGGAAAGTGAGGCCGTCGATACAGAACTGTATGTTTGACCAGAGATTGCGATAGGTCAGCATCACGCCTTTCGAGAAGCCTGTGGAGCCCGAAGTGTAATTGATCAGAGCGAGGCTGTCGGGGGCAGGGGTCTCATATCTGACGTCTGCTGCCGTGAAGCGCTCAGGGTAGTGCTCGCCGAAAAGGCGGTTGAGATTGTTGCGCACCTCGGCAAGTTTTTTTTCTCGTGACATCAGCAGCGAGTAGTCGTTGAGCAGCAGCGCGCCGTGGATGCCCGGCATGGCGTCGGGGTCGAGATTTTCCCATGTCGAGGCGTCGGTAAACAGCAGTTTGGCGTCGCTGTGGCTGACGAGATGGTGGATGTTGTCGGCTTTGAAATCGTGGAGAATGGGAACGGCCACCGCTCCGTAGGTCAGTGCGGCGAGTGCGGCGACGGCCCATTGGGCCGAGTTCTTGCCGCAGAGGGCAATCTTGTCGCCTGACTTTAGGCCTGCGCCTTCAAAAAGCAGGTGGAGTTTGGCGATTTTACGGGCAACCGCCTTATATTGAATCGACATGCCGTCGAAGTCGGTGAGAGCCAGCTCTTCCCAGTTGTTTTTAATCGATTCGGCGATATATGATATCAGATTGTCTTGATTAGTCATTGTCTTTGAGGATTAAATCGTTGAGACATCATTATAACCCGATGCGATTTTGTTTTGTTTATAAACGTCGCCCGGATAATAACATACAAAGCTACTAAAATAATCGTTAGCAACCGTCAAAAACCACCTAAATGTGACAGGAAAGGGTTAACGTATGATGATTTTACAGGTCTCTACCGCGCGGCCGTTCTCGGTCAGTGTGAAGAGGTAGATGCCTGAGGCGAGACCTTCGGTCGGTATCGGGATGCGGTCATCGCCGGGTCTGACGGGCTGTCTGAAAACCTGCATGCCGTTCTGAGACGTGACGGTCACTGTGCGCTGACCGTCACCGCAGGCCGGCAGGGTCATCTCGACTGTCTCGCCGCGTGTGGCCGGATTGGGTCTGACTGAGACGCGGTTTTCGTCGCGGATGATTTTTGCTACTGACGAGTTTCGGTCAAGACGATAGAATCTGACGGTATGGACATATTCGTTTTTATCGTTATACCAGTTGAAGTCGGCCTGGGCGAGGATGCTGTTGTCAGACTTGAAAAATTCGATGCTTGCGTTGCCGTAACAGTTATCGGGAATCGGGAACGAGTAGAGAGTCCTGCCGTCTTCGGTGACAACTTCGAGTCCGTTATACAGGACGCCGTAGTGAGTGCTGCGGTAGTCTTCATTGCCGTCTCCGTCACGGTCAGACGGAGTGATGCCGAAGAGAAATTCTTCGGGTGTCTTGCTCCCGTCGGGGAAAGAGATGCCTCCTATGGCCGAATCAGCGACGCGGTCTTCGGCAAGAGAAGCCTTGTATCTGACATACTCGAATTTCTCGTCGTCGTTGAAGAATGTCTGGGAGAAGGGCAGATAGACGCCACTGTTCCAGTGGTTCATGGCTGAGACGTCGCTGCACCGGGGTGTGCAGAAATTGCTGACGGCGACATCATACCACGTTATTTTGTCCCATCCGCTCTCGAAAACAGGTATCTGTGTAGTATAAGTGTAGGCATAACCCGTGTTGTCGGCGGCGTCAAGATATGTCTCGACTTTCGTGAGATACTGCCGGCAGCCGTATATGCCTGCATCCTCGGTCACGGGCAGCGCGATATAGACGGTGGTGCCGTCGACGCGGCAGCCGGCAGAGAGAAGTTCGAGCGTGATGGTCGGGTCAAGATATTTGTTTGCATCGTAAACATGCTTTATGAAGGCGGTCTTGCGGGCGTCCATGTCGGCGACAGCAGGAATACCGGTGAGGTATGAGCGTTGCTCGGTGATTACGCGTGTCTTTGCCGTGGTGCGCGACGAAGATCTTTTCTCGGTCACCGTATAAGGATGCAGAATCTCGAAGTTGAACTTTTTCAGAGGTTTGAGGTCGAAATCGAAAATCTCGGCCTGATAGTTTGTCGAGCCGTCGGAGTAGCCGTATTCGTCAGAGGAAAAGTATATCGCGGCCTTGCCGTTTTTCATATATTGTCCGGGAATGAAACGTGTGTGTGCTCCGTCCATTTCTTTTACAAGGGTCTGGGCTTCGGCAAACAGAGGAGAAAGCCCGAGCGTCATGCAGCAAATAAAGGCAAAATTTTTCATAATTATGGATGACAGTGTAAGATGTTTTATGTGGCAAAGATATATAATTTTTACACGCGCGTTATACTTTCA
The DNA here is from genome assembly GCA_902493335.1 of uncultured Porphyromonadaceae bacterium. Classification (GTDB taxonomy): domain Bacteria; phylum Bacteroidota; class Bacteroidia; order Bacteroidales; family Muribaculaceae; genus CAG-873. Next base: position 25,906 of record CABUPJ010000022.1, on the reverse strand, counting down.
GACCTTATTATTTTACGCGCCTGCAAGGCGTAAATGTATTTTTTGATAATCTGATAACCTTTTACTTGAATTAATATATCATATAATAAATAATTCTATTATATTTGCAATATTAAAAGATATATTGATTATGACAAAGAACACAATGGGGACTAAGCTGCCCAAGAAACTGGAACAGAAGATGGCTCTTATGGGTGAGCAGATTAAGTTCGCCCGATTGCGTCGCAATCTTTCGATCGCGCAGGTCGCTGAACGGGCTACCTGTTCGCCTCTCACAGTGAACCGCATTGAGAAAGGTTCGCCTACGGTCTCAATAGGCATCTATGCGCGTGTTCTTTATGCTCTGCAACTTGATGATGATCTTCTTTTGATAGCTAAAGAAGATACTCTCGGACGCAACTTGCAAGATTTAAGTCTGAAACATCGCCAACGTGCCAGTAAGAAATGAGCAATTAATAATTAGTAATTAGCAATTTAAGCGATGAAACAGGAAAATGCAGTTAGAGATAAAAGTTATGCGTTCGCACGGTGCTGTGTGAAATTATATAAATATCTATGCGAAGAGAAAAAGGAATATATTTTATCAAAACAGCTTCTTAGAAGTGGTACCACTATTGGAGCTAATATCGCGGAAAGCCAGTATGGTCAAACTAAGGCTGACTTTGCCAGTAAACTCTCGATTGCTCAAAAGGAAGCAGGAGAGTCTGAGTTTTGGTTTTGTTTACTCGGAGATGAAGAGTATATGACAAAGGCTCAGTCCGAAAGCATGTTGAAAGATTGTCGAGAATTAATACGACTCCTACAATCCATCACAAAAACGCTATATAACAAATAATTACTCATTTATAATTGCTAATTACCAAAATGCGAAGCATTTTTGTTTTCGGGGACTTTGACTGGCTGGAAACGCCTCAGCTGATTGGCGAGCTTTCTTGCGATTCGGTTCGTGGCAGCGAGACATATGGCTTTTCGTATGATAAAGAGTGGCTTGCCAAATATGGTGATGTTTTTCTCAGCGAGGATTTACAGACCTATACCGGCATCCAATACACCCGACCGGAGCGCGACATATTCGCGTGTTTCTCAGATGCTCTCCCCGACCGGTGGGGACGCACTCTGTTAAATAGACGGGAGCAGATTGCCGCCACTGATGAGAAAAGGGCCGTGCGTCGATTGACTTCATTCGATTATCTGATGGGTATTGACGACGCTTCGCGTATGGGCGGTTTCCGGTTTGCGGAAACTCCCGGAGGAAAGTTCATCAACTGCGAGGAAAGCCTTCGTGTGCCGCCATTGGCTAATGTAAGAGAATTGATGCGGGCCGCTCATGAAATTGAGCTTAGTGAGGAAAAGCATCTATTGCCGTCGAAGAAATGGCTCGCTCAACTGTTGCATCCGGGAACGTCCCTCGGCGGTGCGCGCCCGAAAGCATCTGTTATTGATGAGAACGGCAGTCTGACTGTTGCCAAGTTCCCTTCGCGTAAAGATGATTATGACATTGCCCAATGGGAACATTTCTGTCATGTGATGGGGCGCAAAGCCGGACTGAATGTTGCCGAGACACGGATAATCGACGGCGGAGGCTATCATATACTTCTTTCAAAACGCTTCGACAGAAACAGCGACGGCAGACGGATACATTTTGCGTCTGCATTGACTTTGCTCGGGCTTACAGACGGCGACAACGCTTCAACGGGTTATGGCTATACTGACATTGTCGATTTCATAATTCAGCACGGAAGCAATGTCGAGCAAAACTTAGAGGAACTATATCGCCGCGTGGCATTCTATATCATTGTCGGTAACTCCGACGATCACTTCCGAAATCATGGTTTTCTATTGACTCGCAAAGGCTGGGAGCTATCTCCGGCATACGACATCACCCCGACGCTTGCAGATAATCAAAGTCTGCTGATAAACCGTTCTACAAGTGAATCTAATCTTGATATTCTGTTGTCATCAGCTACAGAATATATGCTGCCGGCAATTAAAGCCCGAAATATCATCGACGACGTAAAAAAAACGATGAAATCATGGCGGACAGAAGCCTGCAGGCTCGGAGTGCCCCAGCGCGACATCGATATGTTCGCGCCTCGGTTTGACAGATGGCTATTGATGCAGTGATTTGCGGGGTGAGGCGGCGAAACGCACCTGGGAGTTGTGGGATGGGAAGTTGAGCCGCAGTATCGACATGTCGTTTTCGATGGTGGCGTTGGTTTCTCCTGGAGCAGGGCAGCCTGTGGCATCAAGCCATACGAGGTCGAAGTGACCGATAAATGGCGTCGCTTTCAGACGGCCTTTTATCATCAGCGGCTGCCAGTTTTTGTTCTTGACACGTGCGCCCCCGAGATAGACAATGTCATAGCCGCCTTTGCCGTCGGAGACTGTCGCGAGTGTGTAATTGCCGCCGAGTGTGAAGAGGCGGTGGTCGGTGTCGCGGTCGAGATAATTCCAGATGCGTTCATAGGGGTCGGTCGAGCCGGCGATATAATCGTTGAGTGCGTCGACGTTGTCAAACGAGGCGTGTGAAATGGCTGAGGCGACCGTAGATTCGATAGTGTGACGCAGGATTTTCACTTTGTTGTCGGAAATCATGCCGAAGACGCCGTTTGTGCGGTCGACACCGACCGTGAAGGCGGTGAGCGACGTTTTCTGGCCGATTGAAACGGTGGAACTGTCGGCCGTGCAGCGCAATATCACAGACCAGCGGCTGTCTGAGCCGTCGGCAGTGCCTTCGATACGGTCGCGGCGTATAATGGTGTCGCCCCCGGCGTCATGGTGGCCTGACAAGACAGAGACGGGAGCGGTGATATCGGTGTCGAAGCGGTTTTCGCCGTTATTGACGATGACGAAGTCATAGCTGTCACTGGTGACGTTATAGACCAGCCCCCATGAGGCGGCGCGGGCGCGTGTGTCGACGCGCAGATGGATGTCGGCCGAGCCGACGGGTGTGGCAATGGTGTCGAGACATATGATGCCGTGAGGCGACACGGCGCCTGCTGCGGCCGGTGCACAGACGGCGAGGAGGAAGAGGTATCGGGCTGTCGGTTTCATAATCCTTGCCCGGTGAGTTCTTTCGCCCGGGCGGCGAACTCGTCGACGGGCAACTCTGATGACAGCCAGTTGATGGTGAAGCCGCGGCGTTCCATGCCTCGGAACCATGTCATCTGTCGTTTGGCAAACTGGCAGATGGCGATTTCGAGCAATGAGACCATCTCGTCGTAGGTGTGCACGCCGAGGAGGTAGTTTGTGATAAACCGGTATTCGAGACCGTAGCCTATGAGGGTTTCGGCCGGAATACCGCTGTCGAGCAGCGTCTTGACTTCGTCGACCATGCCTTCGTCGAGGCGACGGTGCAGACGCAGGGCGATGTTTTCGCGGCGGCGGTCACGGCTGATGTCGACGCCCACGATTGTGGCCGGCAAGGCGACGGGGTCGGGTGTCGGATTTTCCTGCTGCCAGCGGGCGATCTCGATGGCGCGGAGAGCACGTTCGCGGTCGGTGATGTCGGTGTGGTTGTGTAGACGCTTCATCGTCGCGAGCATGTCGGCGAGGCGTTCGAGGGGAGTGTCGGCAAGCTCTGCGCGCAGGCTTTCGTTGCGTGGCACAGCCGACATGACGATGCCGCCGAGAAGCGATTCGACGTAAAGTCCCGAGCCGCCGCAGATGACCGGTACATGGCCGCGTTCGACGATGCCGTCGATGGCGGCGCGGCTGTCGCGCAGAAAATGGCATAGGTTATAGCCTGAGCCGGGGTCGGCGACGTCGATTAAGTGGCAGGGTATCTCGCCGTATTCAGAGATGTCTTTGCCGGTGCCGATGTCCATGCCGCGGTAGACCTGGCGCGAGTCGGCGCTGACAATCTCTCCGCCGACAAGACGTGCGAGGGCGATGGCGCGGCCGGTCTTGCCCGATGCTGTAGGGCCGACGATGGCAGTTATGCGTGGTCCGGCGTATCCGTTCATGATGTGCGTCGCAGTGAAGAGAACAGACGGCGCCACAGGCGACGCAGGCGGTAGAAGGCGCAGTCCTGGTTGTTTGTGGCGATGTTGAGCCAGTGGAGGTCGTTGTAGTCGACGGCCCATTCGCGCAGGTCGCGCAGGCGGAAGGTCGGGCGATAGTGGCGTATCGGGTATAGACGGCGTCCCTCGCGGTCGTAGGTCTTCCATGCCATGGTGACGGTGTATATGCGGTAGATCTCGTTGGCGAGAAGCGGCGAAATCATCGAGGCTTTTATCAGGCGGTCGAGTCCGTCGAGTGTCATTGGGTCGGCGGGAGCGAGGCGTCCGATGTTGTTGTCGGGGATGAAAGCGGCATAGTGGATTATGTTTGAGCCGCCGGCAAAACCGTCGTTTGAGTAGATGTATTTCAGCTCGAAGTCGTCGAGTCCCGACAGTTCGGCAAAATATCTGCGGGCCTGCTCGTCGCTCAGTTTTTCGGTGCGGCTGACGGTCTCTGTGGCGGGTGTGTCGAAAAGACCGTTGCTGTCAGAACGCAGATAGACATGGTCGCCGCTGAGGACAAGAAACCGCACTCGTGTCAGCGATGCCGACTGTTTGTCGACGACACCGATGCGGCCGAACGAGGCTGCTATCGACCGGTAGCGGGCCGACATGTAGACTGCGCCGAGAATGAAGAAAATGACCGGCAGGCCGTGGAATATGAAGATATCGGCAGAGTTGAAGTTTATGTTGACATATCTGACGAGATAGTAGGTCCACGTGATTACTGAAATCAGAACGGCACCGGCCACCAGAAGTCTGATCTGGAATTTTGATTCGTGGTAAAACAGAGTCGCTACAAGTCCGTCGCCGCTGTAGTAGCCGTGTGCCCGGCGGCAGTTGCGGCAGTATGTGAGATTCTGGCCCGCGAACAGGGCATATGCACCCATGGCGATGACGACAGGGAACAGTATCAGCGACGTGATATAAGGCTGCGTCGGGTTGAAGATAGGGTCTTCAAGCATGTTGCCGAAGAACCATTCGGCTGCCATGAGATTGATGGCCAGCATGACAGTGGCGGTCCAGAAAAGCACTTCAGACGCCAGTTTGACGACAAGGCCGCATGCCTTCAGAGCCTTGCGGGCATTGTCGGCTCTGAGCGTCAGCACAAGACCGTATGATATGCCGTAGACGATGAACGGCAGCCATATCTTGGGGATAATCAGTGACAGTATCACGACAAGAGCCATGGCTCCAGAGGCCAGAATCCACTTGAGCCACATGTTGAAGATTGTCGCGATTGAAATTATATGGTTTTGAGACATTTTATCGTTATTTGTATTTGCAAAGATACAAAAATAATGTCAACGTCGTCCGGCTACCATATTTTTATTAAGGAAGTCGAGCATTTTGGCGTAGACGACGGCACGCGAGTTGCAGCCGTAAATCGAGTGGTTCATGCCGGGGAAGATAAACATGTCGCAGATGCCGCCGTTGAGCTGCAGTTTCGAGACGAAGTTATATGTGTTAGATATATGGACGTTGTCGTCGGCCGTTCCCGACATTATCAGCAGCGGGCAGGCGAGCGATGCGGCGCGGCGCAGTGGCGCGCTTTTGGCATAGCCGTCGAAGTTCTGCTGTGGCGTGAGCATGTATCTCTCGGCGTAGACCGTGTCGTAGAAGCGCCAGTCGGTGACGGGAGCGATGGCGACGGCGGCGGCATAGGGCGAGTTGTCGGCGGTGGCACACATCAGGGCTTCGTAGCCTCCGTAGCTCCATCCGTAGACAGCGATGCGCGACGGGTCGACAAAAGGCAGGGTGGCTGCATAGCGGGCGGCGTTGATCTGGTCGATGGTCTCGTAGTGGCCGAGCTGTTTGTAGACGATGTCGCTGAAGGCGCGTCCGCGTCCGCCTGTGCCGCGTCCGTCGACGCAGATGACGGCATAGCCGTGTTCGGCGAAGTAGTAGTCCCAGTCGAGACTCCAGCGGTTGACGACGCTCTGCGAGCCCGGGCCGCTGTACTGGCTCATGACGACGGGCACTTTGGCCGACGAGGCGCCGACGGGTCTGATCATATAGCCGTTGAGCGTCACACCGTCAGAGTCGAAGGTGAAAAATTCTTTGACAGGCAGATTATTTGGAATGGCGGCGCGATAGGCGGCATTGTCTTCGACTGTGCGTATCGTCTTGCCGTTGCTGGCGACGAGGGTGTAGACCGGCGGTGTCGTGATGTCGCTGTGACACATGACAGCCTTGTCACAGCCGGGGGCGAAGACGGCTGTCGACCAGCCTTTGTCTTTCGAGATGGTCGTGACGACGCCTTTGCGGTCGAGACGGCATACGGTGCGGTCGAGCGGGGTGGGCAGCGCGGCCTGATAGTAGCGGTTGCCGAGGGCGTCGCTGCCGTAATAGGCGGTTATGTCGGCGTCGCCTGCGCTGATGCGGTTTAGCTCGGCTCCGGCGTAGCTGTAGCGGTAAAGGCAGCTGTAACCGCTCTTCGACGAGTTGATGACAAAGCCGTCGGCTTCGAGAACGATGTCTTCGTAGGTCTCGGGGGCTATCCATGCCTTCGAGTCTTCGACGTAAAGCGATTTGACGACTGTCGATCTGGGGTTGACGCTATAGATTTCGAGACGGTTCTGGTCGCGGTTGAGGGTGGCGACAATCAGCAGTGACGAGCCGGGAGCATAGGCTATGCGCGGGATATACTCGATGGCTTTGTCAGACAGGGTGATGTCGGTCGTCTTGCGGTTGTCGACGCTGTAGCTGTGGAGCGACACGCGCGAGTTGGGCTCGCCGGCGACGGGATATTTATATGTATAAGAGCCCGGGTAGAGTTCGGCTTCGGTGTTGTTGTCACATGCCGACCAGTAAACGGGCATCGTATAGGCCGGGACGTCGGTCTCGTTATATTTTATGTAGCAGAGTGTCGAATTATCGGGCGCCCAGGCCATCGAGCAGGTGGTGGTGAACTCTTCTTCATACGTCCAGTCGCTGACACCGTTGATGATAGAGTTTATCTTGCCGTCGGTGGTGACGGCGACTTCGCTTTTATAGTCAATTTTCTTGATATGGATGTCGTTGTCGCTGACAAAGGCCACCATTCGCGAGTCGGGCGAGAACAGCGGCGAGCGCTGGCGTTTGTGGTTCTGAGACAGCGGGCTGAGTATCCGCGATTTGACTTCGTAGATATAATACTCGGCAGTGAACGAGCGGCGGTAGACCGGCGTGTCGTTGTTATAGACAAGAATCTTTGACGCATCGGGGCTCAGGACAAAGCCTGAGATACCCTCGATAGAGTTCTCGCGCGTCGTCGTGACGTCGAAGTATTTTTCGATAAGTTTGCCTGACGCGGTGTCGAAGCGGTCGATGCCGCGGCGGTCGGGCGAGACGACGAGATAGCTTGCTCCGTCGGGCATGAAGACGAAGTTGGCGGGCGCCGCCGGACGGTTGGCCGGATAGACATAGGGCGCAATGTCGTCGACGACGGGATTTTTGGCTGAGGCGGCGGTGACGCCGGCGAGAGTCGCAAGAAATATGGCGATTGTCTTTTTTGTCATAGGAAGATATTTTTTGTGGTTAGAATAGTGACATCTGCGCGTCATTGTCGTTATCGTGGCGGCGACGGCGAGAGTTGCGTGTTTCGTCGCTCTCGCTCTCGCGGGCCGTTCTGGCGGCGACGACGCGGGTGGTGTCGGTGGTTTCGATGACCGGACCGAGGCTGAAGCTCTCTTCAATCTCGATCAGGTCGGTGTCTGAAATTTTCGGCGAGACGAGGTCGTCGGCGGCGCTGAGTTCATCTGACCCGCTGTCGATGTCGCCGAGGACGACCGGGGTCGTCGGCGAGGCTTCGAGTTCGGCGATGCGGCGGCGCAGACTGTCTTCAATCTCGGCCTGCAGGGCGAGATTGCGCGCTATGGTGTCGCGCAGTGATGCGGCCTCGGTCTCGAGGGCCGCGATGCTCTGTTTCTGTGATTCGATTTTTTTGTCGCGTTTGGCGATGACTTCCTCGATGAGTGACATCTGCTGTTCGACGGCAGTGAATTCGGCGCGCAGTTGCTCGGCTTCGTCGGCTTTTTTGTTCGCTGCGGCGAGAAGCTGTTCTTTTTCTTCGAGCTCTTTGCGCAGGTCGGCCGTTTTCTTGCGCATGTCGTCGACCATTGCGTCGGCGATGTCCTGTTTGGCTTTGAGGGTGTCGAGAGCTTCGGTCAGGGCGGCGTTTTCGGCTGTCAGCTTTTCGAGACCGGCGGTGTCAGCGGAGCCTTCTTTGAGCTGTCGGCGCAGGCTGTCGACTTCGGCGCGCAGGCGTTCTGTGTCGTTCTCGACGACTCCGGCGGCCTTGATTTTGTTGAGCAGGCTCTTGTTTTCGAGGTCATACTGTTCGCGCTCGGCTTCGAGGGCGGCTATCTGAGACTCGAGATCGTGGACTCGGTCGGAGAGGGCGCGTTTCTGGCGGTCGGCGCTCAGCTGCTGCTGGCGTATGTCGGCGTTTTTCTGCTCGAGGTCGTGGCTTTTGGTCTTGAGTGTGTCGATTTCGTTGCGTAGCGTCGTGTGCTCTGAGCTGAAACGGGTTTCGGCACGGCGGGCGGCCTGACTCTCGGCTTCGGCGAGGCGCTGCTTCAGCGAACTGTCGAGGCTGTCGTAGATATATCGTTTCTGGGCGTCGGTGTCGACGGTTTCTTTGAGAAATGGCGGCAGAGACTCGTTGAAGAGATTGACGACGGCGGTGAAGATGTCGGTGGTGAGATTTTCATCATTCCGCGGAGCGTAGCCTTCGGTGTGGCCGGTGTCTGACGCTGTCGCGGAGGCAGTCCCGGCGGCGCTGTCTTCGTCGCTGTCGGCGAAGATTTCGTCGTTTTCGTCGTCAAAGCCTAAATAATGTCTCAGTTTTTGGATGAATGCCATTGTCGTTGTGTTTTATGGTTTTAGTTTGTGTCTGTCGTCGGCTGCCGGCTTGAAGACGACACCGGCGCCGCGGCGTCCGTTGATGGCTATGTGGAGAGGTGTGTCAAATTCGATTATACGCAGATGGGCCGTCTCGCCGGATGCTTCGAGTGAGTCGAGATAGGCCGTGTCATAGAAACCATCGTCGCTGAAGGGGTTGATTGTAAAATAGCCCACGCCGAACGATGTGAGGTTGTGGAAGAAGTGGGTTCCCTGGCTCGGCTCGATGCGGTAGTTGTCGAGCGAAGACTCGACGATGAGCCGAGCACCGGCGATGTCGGGCCAGCGCACGGGTATCCCGAGGGCGCTGTCGCTCGAGCCCCAGCGTCCGGGGCCGATGAGCACATAGCCTTTGCCCTCTTTGACCATGCGGCTGTTTATCTCGGATATCTCGCGGGCGATGGCGGGGTTGTCGGCCGAGTTGAAGCTGTCGGGTCTGACATATATTATTGTAGTGACGCCGTCGATGTTGCCGTGGCCGAGGGCGGTGTTGCTGCTGAGTATCAGCTGTGAGCTGTCGATGTCGACGATGCTGTCGTCGACGATTTCCTTCTTGTCGATGATGGGCCTTATCTGGAGCCAGTAGAGGTGGCCTTTTATGCCCTGGTCGGTGGGTTTGGCGTTTATGATGCCGGCAAACTCGATCTCGATGGGGCGCTGCATCTCGGTCTGGCCGTTCTTGAGCATGAAGTCGATGGCCGGGGCGAGAGGCAGCACTTTGTCGCGCAGAATGTTGGCGAAAGTGACTACGCGCCGCCCGCGGCCGGGCATCTCGTAGTCGAAGAGCATTGCGCCGGCAGGGTCATATGTCGAGACGAGGTAGCGCAGGGCGCCGGTGCCGGCAAAGTCCTGAACCGATTTTTTGACGATGTTGAAGCCGTCGTCTGACGACAGGCGCATCTCGGAGTTGTCGGGACCGAGGGCATAGAGGGTGGTCTGAGTGTCGCGCAGGGCCAGGTCGAGAGTCGATGTCTGCAGGACGCGCTCGGGATATCTGGGCGAGAAACGCAGGCTAAGGCCGCCGTCGACGATATATTTGCCGAGACCGACCGCCATCTCGACGACGCCGTCGGCGATGCTTTCCTCGCCGATGGGATAGTAGTTTAGCGAGCGTCCGACGCCCGAGAACGACGGGAAGTAATAGTCGCCGTGATAGTCGCCGACGACTTCCTGGATGATGACGGCCATCTTCTCCTGGTCGATGACGTTGCTTGTGGCCGACATATAAGCCTTGCTGGCCTTGAAGAAGACAGAGGCATAGACGCCCTTGATCGATTCGCTCAACATCTTGAGGCGCTCGTAGGGGTCGGCCGTCCAGGGTATCATATATGTCGAATAAATGCCGGCGAAAGGCTGGTAGTGAGAGTCTTCGAGCAGGCTTGAGCTTCTGATGGCGAGCGGACGGTCTATGACCTCGAAGAGGGCGAAGAAGTCTTCGATGAGCTTTTCAGGCAGACGGGCCGCGACGAAGGCCGAGAGTATCTCGTCGTCGGAGGCGTCGCTCAGGGCGATGGGGTAGAGGCGGTTCGATGCCATGAACTCGTCGAAGATGTCGGTGCAGAGCACGACCGTGCGCGGTATCGATATCGTGAGGCCCGAGAAGTTGTCGCAGACCGGATTTTTCTTTATTATTGAGTCGACGAAAGCCAGGCCGCGGCCTTTGCCGCCGAGGCTGCCCTCGCCGATGCGGGCGAAGTTTGAGTAATGGTCGAAGCGGTCTTTCTTGAACACGGCCACGACGCCCCGGTTTTTCATCTTGCGGTATTTGACGATCAGGTCAAAGAAGAGCTGTTTGACCGCGGGCGCTTCGTCGAGCGACTTGAAGCGGTGCTGCTTGATGACCTCGGCGATGGGGAAGAGGGCGCGCGAATAGAGCCAGCGCGAGATGTCGTTGTTCTGGGCGTGGCGGTAGAGGGCGTCGGCGGGTATGTCGAAGATCTGGCGCTGCATGCCTTTGAGGTCTTTGATGCGCATGATCTCGTCGCCGGTGGCGGGGTCTTTTATGATGAAGTCTCCGAAGCCGAAGTTGGCCATGATGGCCTCGCCCATGTCGACAGGGAGTTTCTTTGAGTTCTTGTCGAGGAAGACGCCGTTGAAGGCGCCGACGCGTGTGGCGTTCTCGACGTCTGACGATTCGATGATTATGGGCAGGTAGGGTGACTGCGAGCGTATGTAGGCGCTGAGCCTGAGCCCGGCCGAACTGTCTTTGACGCCCTCGCGTTTGAACGACACGTCGCTGATGACGCCGAGTATATGGTCGCGGTAGCGGTCAAAGAGCTCGACGGCTTCCTCATAGTCGCGGGCGAGCATGACTTTGGGACGTCCGCGCATCCTGAGACGCTGCTCGTGCTCGTTGAGGGCCTCGGTCGAGAAGACGAGCGACTGCTTGAGCAGAAACTTGTAGACCGTCGGCAGTATCGACGAATAGAATCTCACCGAGTCTTCGACCAGCAGGAGCATCTGCACGCCGACTTCGTCGATGTCGTCGGCGTTTTTCTTGTCTTCGATAAGCTTGATTATGGCCAGCAGCAGGTCCATGTTGCCGAGCCAGCTGAAGACATAGTCGACGTGGCTGAGGTCGGCGTTGCTCAGACGGCGTGATACCTCTTTCGAGAAAGGCGTGAGCACGACGACGGGTATGTCGGGACGCAGGGCCTTTATGGCCGCGGCCCCCTCGAAGGTCTCGTTTATGTCTATGGCGGGCATGGTGATGACGATGTCGAAGTTGACGCTCTTTATCATCTCGAGGGCCGCGGCGGTGTCCGAGACACGTGTGACGCGCGGGGGCGAGCTGAGGTTGAGCGAGACATACTCGAAGTAGAGCTGTTCTTCGACACGGCCGTCTTCTTCCATCATGAAGGCGTCATAGGGCGATGCTATCAGAAGTACGTTAAAAATGCGGCGCTGCATGAGTTTCTGGAACGCAGTGTCTTTAAGATACATCTGACTGAGTGCTTCTTCGTTCATCCTGTGACAATTGAAACGTCGCCGGCATAAGCCGCCGCGCGACCGATTTGTTTAGCAAAGTTAAGCATTTGTCTTGAATTTCAGCCAAAAACTTGCCTGTTTATATCACAAAAATCGGCTGAGTTTTGTAACTTTGTAACCGCAAAAGCGTCGGCGACGCTTGATTTATAGGGTTAAAATCTTGAAATATAAATTTTTAAACAAATAAGCATAAGACTTTTTTATGGCAACAACAGCTGATTTTAAAAACGGTATGTGCCTTGACATCGACGGCAACTACTTCTTTATCGTTGAGTTTCTCCATGTAAAACCCGGCAAAGGCCCGGCTTTCGTGCGCACCAAACTCAAAAATGTCAAGACCGGCCGTGTAATCGACAAGACCTGGAACTCAGGCGTCAAGGTCGAGGAAGTACGCATCGAGCGTCGTCCCTACCAGTATCTCTACAAAGACGATATGGGCTACAACTTCATGCACACCGAGACTTTCGAGCAGGTAGCTATACCCGGCGAGAGCATCGACGGCGTTCAGTTCCTCAAAGAGGGTGACATTTGCGAGGCTATGGTTCACGCGGCAACCGACACCATCCTCACCTGCGAGATGCCGACCAGCGTCGTTCTCGAAATCACCTATACCGAGCCCGGCATCAAGGGTGACACAGCCACCAACACCCTCAAGCCCGCCACAGTCGAGACTGGCGCCGAAGTGCGTGTGCCTCTGTTCTGCAACATCGGCGACAAGGTGCGCATCGACACCCGCGACGGCAGCTACGTTGAACGCATCAAACAGTAATCGCCCGACAGCGAAACACTTCATAAAAACGAGAAAAAGAGACGTCAGCCACGGCATAGCCGCCGTGGCTGACGTCTCTTTTTATTATAGCTTCCCGGAGAAGATTTATTTGACCTTGTCGAGGAGTTTTTCGGTGCCTTCTTTTGCTTTGTCATAAGCGTCTTTCGAGCCGTCTTTGACTTTTTCGTAAGTCTCGACCGAACCGTCCTTGACCTTGCCGGCTACCTCTTTGGTGCCATCGACGACTTTATCGACAACATCTTTCGAGCCGCTTTTAGCCTCTTCATATTTATCTGAGACGGCGTCGGCGACAGAGTCTGCGGCATTGACGGTCACGCCCTTGATGGCTTCGACGGCACTGCTCCACTGCTGTTTGAGCGATGGATCGGCTTTGTCGATTGCAGGAGTTATGTCGTCAAGATATTTCCTGGCCTCGTCGAGCTTGCCCTCTGAAGCGAGCCTGGCCGCATATGATTTAGCCTGCTCGACATAAATTTTGAGCGAATCGGGGTTGGTGCAGTTTTCAATCTTATACTGAAGTGACTGTTCAGCTTTTTCTTCACGGTCGGCGGCGGTGTTACAGCCGACTGTCATGATGGCTGCCGCGACGGCAACCGTTAATAAAATCTTTTTCATAACATATCAAATAAAAGAGTTGTGTTTCTGCATTGTTATCTCAGAAATGAGAACAAACGGCAGTGTCAAAAGTTCGCTCGGCAGGATGGTCTGAAATAAAATGCTACCGTCTGTTAATCAATTCGTATATTCGATTTGTTATAGAATTGTAACACTTTAGCATATAAACGACATGAGAGATCTAACCACAACTCTGTTCAATGTTCCGGCGAGAACGACTACGGTCGGTCAAGGCTCGCTGATGATAGCCGATCCGTTCGTTGACGAGGCATGTTTCTGTCACTCGGTCGTGGGCATAGTCGATTATGATGAAAGTGACGGAGCACTCGGTCTGGTCATGAACAATCAGACCGGTCACACTCTCGACAGCTATCTCGACGGAGTGTCGTCAGAGAGCAGGGTGCCGGTCTATTGCGGCGGTCCCCTCGGCTCCGACCGCATGGTATTCATGCACACTCTCGGCGATGATGTCTTTGCGGGAGCCAAACAGTTTGCGCCCGGTTTGTGGCTTGGGGGTGATTTCGACGCCGCGATCGATTATGTCAACAGCGGATATCCGCTCGACGGACTTATCAGATTCTTTATCGGTTACAGCGGCTGGACTGCCGAGCAGCTTAAAAGCGAGTTGCATGCCAACAGCTGGGCGGTGGCCGACTGTCCCTCAGACAAGACAATGCTGCTCTCGCTAAGTGACGATGCCTACTGGCACCGCTATGTCAGGATGCTCGGCGAGCCTTACCGCGCCTGGCAGCTTATGCCGCGCGAACCGCGTGCCAACTGAACGGCCCGTCTGAGGGGAAATGCAGGTAAGCCGAACAATCGGCGTCGAAGTGATGTTAATATGCTATCGAAAAAAAGTTTCAGATTTTATTACTAACTTAATGCTAACAGCTATGTTGAATACAGACTATAGATTCGGAGAAGTCCATAACCTCGCGTCACAGATCGAGGACGGAACTGACAAAGTACATTTCAAAAATATTTTTGAGAATGCAAACGGCGGCGTATCGTTGCTGGCATTCAAGGCCGGACAGGCGCTTGCCGAACATCTCGCACCCGCTGAAGTGATGGTATATGTCATCGAAGGTGAAGTCAAGTTCACTATGCTTGACCAGCCTCATGTCATCAAAGCGGGCGAATTCATGCTTATGGGCGAAGGTGTCCGTCACAGCGTCGTCGCGCTTGACGACTCGAAGGTGATACTTGTTAAGATAAGATCAAGCAAGATGTAAACCCGACAGATATGGATAAACGACCTGAAATGTTCTGCTATCAGTGCCAGGAGACAGCACGCAATAAAGGCTGTGAAGTTGTCGGTGTCTGCGGCAAGCGTCCCGGGACATCGGCGAGAATGGATATTCTTCTTTATGCCGTCCGCGGCATATCGGCGATAAACCGTGCGCTGCGCGGCAAAGGCCTGGCATCGCGTGAGGCAAGTCACGAAGTGATTGACGCTCTTTTCACGACAATCACTAACGCCAACTTCGACAACGCGTCGCTTGACGATTATATCCGCCGGGCATTCGAGCTCAAGACCGCTCTCATCGCCAGGGCCGAGGAGCATGGTGTCGGGCTGCCTTCACTTCCTCAGATAGGATTTTACGCGACTCCTGACGAGGCTGAGAAATATGAATCCGTGACCGGTGTGCTTGCCGATGCCGACCCCGATGTCCGCGCCCTAAAGCAGCTGGCTATATATGGCTGCAAAGGCATGGCTGCCTATGCGCGTCATGCGGCCAATCTCGGTTATGAGAGCGATGACGTATATGCGGTAATCGAAAACGCGATGGCTGAAACGGCCCGCGCCGATATCGGCGTCGGCGAACTTCTGCCGCTCGTTCTTGCCGTCGGCAGCGGCGGTGTCGATGTCATGGCTCTGCTCGACAAGGCAAACACCGAGACATACGGAAATCCTGAAATCACCAAGGTCGACATCGGGGTGCGCAATCGTCCGGGCATCCTCATCAGCGGCCACGACCTAAAAGATCTCGAAGAACTTCTCGAACAGAGCCGCGACAAGGGCGTCGACGTCTATACCCACTCAGAGATGCTCCCCGGCCAGTATTATCCGGCGTTCAGGAAATATCCCCATTTCGCCGGCAACTATGGCAACGCGTGGTGGCGTCAGACCGACGAGTTCGAGAAATTCAACGGCGTTTTCCTGTTTACATCAAACTGCATCGTGCCGCCGCGCAAGAACTGCACTTATCTCGACCGCGTCTATACGACAGGCGTCGTCGGCATGCCCGGAACACACCACATCGAGACCGGAAGCGACGGTACCAAAGACTTCTCGGCGTTAATCGAGCATGCCCGCCGATGCCCGCCTCCGGTCGAAATCGAGCATGGCACGATAACCGGCGGTTTCGCCCATCATCAGGTAATAGAGCTGGCGCCGAAGATCATAGACCTTATCAACCGGGGCAAGATACGCAAATTTGTCGTCATGGCCGGATGTGACGGCCGGTTCCCCTCGCGAGACTATTACACCCGCTTTGCCGAAGCCCTCCCCGAAGACTGCGTAATCCTGACCGCCGGATGTGCAAAATACCGTTACAACAAACTTCCGTTGGGCGATATCGAGGGAGTCCCGCGTGTGCTTGACGCAGGCCAGTGCAACGACTCATATTCGCTCGTGCGCATCGCCATGGCGCTCAAAGACGCTTTCAAAGTCGGGAGCATCAACGATCTGCCGATTGTCTACAATATCGCATGGTATGAACAGAAGGCTGTGATAGTTCTGCTTGCCCTTCTGTCACTGGGTGTCACTGACATTCATACCGGTCCGACCCTTCCCGCTTTCTTTACGCCTGACATACTGAAGGTGCTTCAGGAAAAATTCAACATCGGCACCATCTCGACTGTCGAGAACGATATAGCAACTCTTATCAATAACAAATAAAAAATTAAATGACTATGGATAAATATATTTGTGAAGTATGCGACTGGGTATATGACCCCGCGATTGGTGATCCCGACAACGGTATCGAACCCGGCACAGCTTTTGCCGATCTTCCCGACGACTGGGTATGTCCGCTCTGCGGCGTAGGCAAAGACCAGTTCAGAAAAGTCGACTGATTTCCGGTCATCTACAATACAGCCATCCCCCCGAAAGCCTGACAGTGGCTTTCGGGGGGATGAAGTTTTTAACGGGATATGCTGCAGTGGCAGTTAATAGACAATTTTTGTGGCATCTGAGCCTTGGCGTCTGATATAGAGGGCGCCGGGGACGGGATTATCGACGCGGATGCCCTGGAGGTTGTAGTATTCTGCCGGAGCATTGTCGCCGGCCGAGATGTCGGCTACGCCGTCTTTGCCGGGAAGTACAATTTTAAATGCTCCCTGACTGCCGACAGCGAGCCAGTCGTAGCCGTTGTCGAGCAGGACGGTGGCGGTGGCCATCAGGGTGCCGGCGGGGAATGTGATGACGCCGTCGCTGAGAGAGCCGAAGGCTTCGGGCATCATCTCGGCGATTGCCTCGACAGGGTATCCGTAGGCAAACGAGTAGTACTGAGGAGTCGAGCCGATAAATATCTCGCCGCTCGCATCCATGATAATGCCCGCGGTTGTCTCTTCGACATAGCAATGGGCCGGGTCTTCGCAGTGGAGATAGGTATAGTGGGTGAAATCGACAGTGCGCTCCGTGACAGCTTCGGCATAGGGATACTTGTCGCCGTAAAGGTTGACGAGACGGTAGAGGCCCGGAGTAGCGACGCTCTTCTGTATCTCGACCTTATATGTGGGAGATTCAAATCCGTAGACATCGGCGAGGAAGTTTTCGGTGACTTCGGCTTCGCCAAGGCTTTCCCAGTTCCATGACTCGACGGGCATCCAGTAAATCTTGCATGTCGAGGTGCCAAGCAGTTTCTCGTTTATGTCATAGGCGGCCACGGCGATGGTATAGCGGCCGGGACCCTCGGCGGGAGCGACCATGATCTGGCCGGCCATCTGCGACATTATCATCAGTGACTGGTCTTTGGCCTCCAGACGGTCGGCCAGAGATTTGCCCTCGGCGTCGGCGCCTGAGCCTTTGACGATGGCATACTCGAGCATGAAAGTCTCAGCCGAGCTTTCGGCGGGCAGGAAGCCCATGCCGTTCTCGCCGCCGAAAGCCATGAACGACGGCAATTCTACTGTCTGTGCGGCTTCAGAGGTGATAGACTCGATATACTGCTGGTTGACAACCTCGCCGTTGTCGCTGAAATAGTAGCAGAGCCATATTTCAAAGAAGTTCTTGTCGGTGTTGAAGTGATACATGACGCGGTAGACATCGTTCTCTGTGGCCGTGGCATAGTCGACGACCGAGAGCGAGCGCTCGACTTTGTTGCCGGCCTGGTCTTTGATGTCAAGGGCCGGGAGTTCCTGTGGATAGACATAGAGGTTGTCGTCGATGATGTCGATGACAAGGGGACGTGCCTCGACGCCGTCGATGTTCGAGAAGAGATAGCCGTCGATGCGATACTGGATGTGCTTCGAACCGTCGGCGGCATCGCGGCGCCACATGGGCGCGCCGGTCTTTGTGCCCGAGTAGGGTGCGCCGCAATAAGATACCGAGGCGGTGCCGAGATCCTGCCAGTCGCCCCAGACGGTGGCGTCTTCGGCTGTTGCATCGGCCTCAGCGACATTGACCGCAACCTGATTCTGATAAGATGTGGCCGAAAGAGCCGGCACGACATTGATTTCAGCGTGTGCGGTCAGTGTCATACACAGCACCGCAGCAAAAGAGTAAAGCTTTTTCATAGAAAACAACTGATAAATCTGAAATTTGATATAATACGCGCAAATTTACTAAAAAACTTCAGTTGTAATAATAAAAATGGCGAAAAATGCTATAGGAGATGAAAAATGAGATAAAAAGACTGTCGGATTGTGTGATATATGGAATTTTTGTTTATTTTTGCAGTCGATAGGGTGACATTGCCATGAAAATCAATCAAAAAAGAGTAATTTTAAAATAATCAGTAGACTTATGGATACTATGAAAAAACTTATCAGTAGACTTGCCGGCCTGTTTTCTGAGATGTCGGCCAACGCCAATACGTTCGGCGGCATGTGGAAAAACATCGGGCTTGGCAAAGAGGCTTTCGCCATAATGAAAGAGCTGCCCGAGACCGTGCCGGGCGAATTTGACACGCCTGCGGAAAAATCAGCGTTGCTCGGCAGCATGCTCGAACAGATGAACGAAACCGACACGCCGAGATTCTGTATCGGCGTGCGCGAATATATGCAGGCTCTTGCGCCCGACGACGAAGACAACGCCCGTGGGCTGGCGATGTTGCGCGATTATATTGACCTGTCGCTGCCTATGGAGGAATTTTGCCGCAGATACCGCCGTCATCTGAAGTTTGACCCTGTCGAGCGCACCGAAGAGATGGAGCGTGTTGTCGCCGATGTCGAGCGCGAGTGTGACCGTCGCCTTGCAGGCACACCGCGGGGCATGGGCTTCTGCTTCGCCTACTGGTCGGCGCGTACGGCAGCCCTGTCGCGTCGCGGCATTGACTGGCGTTCGCCTGCATTGATGAACCCCGGCGTAATGTTTGACTGATATGAGTGACGACAGACAGATCTCTGGAGCGAAATAGGTCGCCTGTATGAGAGAATCAGCGACGCTCACCGCTGTGCCGACGCTTCGGTGCTGGCCGAGACCTCTGCCGCCGAAGAAAGGACACTCGCTCTGATTGACAAGGCTATAGCCGGGGGCAACGCCGGTGCTTATGTCATAAAGGCTCATCTCTCATCGTGTAACAACTGGCACACGGGAATCATCGTACGCATGAGTCAGTTCCGTCAGATATTGCTCGAGGGCATCGACTGTGGCGCTCTCGCCCCCGACGATGACGCCGGCTGGGAATGGCTTTATGCCGCTGCCGAATGTAATGACCCGCAGGAGTTTATGACAGATATGGACAGATATTACGACCTCCTCGCATCGGCCGCCGAGGAAGGCAATGAGGACGCTCTTGACATCATGAACACTATATGGCCGCCCGAACAAATAATTGAAGAAGACTGATTTACAGATATGAAACCGATACGCCTTGTGCTACACACACCATTTGAAAAAACTGCTGCGGGAACCTCACGCTTCTGGGGTAACCCCGACCTGCCCTGTGGCGCCGATTATCCAATGTATACCGACGACGAGGGCGATGAATATCCTTATTTTTTTATATGCCAGATAAATCTCGCGCAACTGGCTGTTGTCGCGCCTGATAATCCGCTGCCCCACAGCGGGCTGCTCTCGTTTTTCGCCAAAATCGACCATTATCTCGGTTATATGGCCGCGACCGACTGTATCGGCGGTCATATCAGCGGCGCCGACGCCCTCAGGGTGCTTTATTTCCCGACAACAGAAGGTCTTGACGAGGTTGTTCTTGTCGATGACGATGGCAATCCGACCAATCCCGATGAACTTGAAATCACTTTCAGCCGCGATGCCGAGCCGCTTGCCGACGAGCACGAGCTCTTCGCCCGTCCGACCCACCGAGAGTGGGAGACATGGGAGCCGCCATACGAGGCGTGGACGATTCTGTTGCAGGTCGATTCGTTCGGCGGCAAAGATTTTGATCTCAATTTCATGGATTTCGGGGTCCTTGACTTTCTGATTTCGTCCGGGGCCATCGCCCGCCATGATTTCTCTGATGTGCGCGCTATAGTCCTTTCAACTTGATTTTTACCATATAAACCAATCATTATGAATATCTTGAATCCCTCTGTCAGCCGTCCGACGACGCTCTGCTTTGTCCTGATGTGCGTGACCGCGCTTTCGATAGTCTTCGACCGGCTGATGAGCAATAGCCGCCTGCACGACGATAATCCCGTCGTGGTGCTTGAGCGGTCACAAAAAATGTTGGTGAAATTCGGCGACGATTCGCTATATGTCGCCCTCAATCGTGGCGATTCACTGAAAATCAAAGGTCTTCAGCGATATTCGTCGCAACAGACATATCTCGTTGAGACACCGACGGGCGACCGCGGCTGGCTACAGGCCGATCAGCTGCCTATATCGGTGATTATTAGCGATGGAGCGCGTAAGGGCGATACAATCACGCTGACAGGACAGAAATATATAGGCGAGAACCGATATGTCCACGGCTATTTCGCCAAACTGCCCGACGGAACGGAGATTGAGGTCCGGGCCAAGGATTTTATCCCGGCGCTCGACGGCTGGGAGGATATGACCTTCGACGACAATCTGATGACAGGTATCGGCACCGAGCGTCGCTTTGAGTCGTTCAAAGGGCTGAGCCTCGCCGAGATGGAATCGAAACTCGGTCCGGCCTTCGAAGTTTATCATATGAAGGACGGAGACGTCATGACGCAGTTCAGAGCCAAGGCCTTCAACGGCAAAAACGGCAAATTCTATCTGCCGGTCTACACCTTCGGCGCCGACGGACTCGCTACTGACGTTAGTTTCAGCCTGAAGAGCGACCGCAGCGACTGGCTTCTCTCCCTTTTGCCCGGCGCGGGACTCATATTCGACCTTCCGTTGACGGGAGCGCTGATCAGCCCGAGTGTCTACACCCTCGAATACGACCCGCTGAACACGACCGGCATCAAGTATGTCCTGTATTATGGTGCGGCTCTGTTTGCGATGGTGTTCGGCCTCGTGTGGATGTTCATGCTGCCGTCGCTGATAGTCCTGGCGATGGGTTGGCTCGTGCGCTTCCCAAAGGTTTTTGCCCTGCTGTCAGACACTGCGCTGAAATATACGATGCTCGCGGTGACAGTGGTCTGCACCTACTGGTGGGCCGTCGCGATGTTGGGGTGGGGCATGTTCTGGCCGTTCCTCGTAATCATGGTCTATGTCAGCCGATTCAGCTTCACGACTGCAAGCAGCTTACTCTGCACCTTCCCGCATCTGCGCTGTCCCCGCTGCCATCGCCTCTACACTATCGAATACAGCCACGACGAAATCTACGACACACAGTATAAGACCGGCCGCGATGTCCGCATCAATCGTCTGCTCGACACCAATTACATCAAATACCGCACCTACGACCTGATAACGACAACCCACTATCACTCAGACGGCCGCGTGACAAAATCGAGAAGCAAGGCCAATTACAAGAACCACGAGATTCGCTTCGACACTTACGAGATGATAGACTACGATGTGACCTACCGCGTCGACTTCTACCACGACTACTATGTCTGCGACGATTGCTTCTACGACGAGATAATCAATTCGCAGACCTGCAAGGAGGTCGACCGCCGGCAGTCAGGCACGCACATCGAGACGCGTACCAAGGAAACATAAGAGGCGAGGGATTAATCGACTGAAGCGGCGATGTCGCCGACGGCATATAAAGGCCAGGTTAGGGTCAGGGTATAATCGGTGCCGTCGTATGTGCAGCCGTCACTCCATTCGCGTCCCTCGACCGTGCGCGAGAAGCTTGCAGAGCCGCCAGGCCTCAGCTCTTTCAGCACGCCGGCAAACATCAGACAGATGCAGTCAGGTCTCACCTCTGTAATCTCGCAGCCGCCGAAGCGGTCGACTCCGACGGGGCCTACGCAGGCCGCAATCTCACGTCGGGTCGTCACGGGACAGCCGTCAGAGTAGACGGTATAATGCCTCACGGTCAGCTCGGCGATGATGGTAGGGCGGTTGGTATCCATAAGAGCAGATGTTGGTTGACCCTGCTAAGATATAAAAATAAAGTGAGATTTGCAAATGCTACTGATAATAAGTCTGTTATATGTTCACGGCTCTTTCATTTAAGATAGCCGAGCCATATCAAAAATAATGCTATTTTATAGCGGGCAACGCTATAAGGAATACGCTGCCTTTGTTCCGGGTTTCATGAATTTTCGGCCGAATCACCGAGGTCTGAAAAGCACTGCGACATATTCTTATATACTTGATTTTAATGGAAATAAGTGGCTTAAAAATTTGGTAAAGTGACCAAATTTTCGTAACTTTATAGGTGCAAATCAGATAGTTATGAATAAAATTGAGCCACTTGACCAAAATGGCCTGACAGACGCAAATGCGTCCGGTCACAGTCCAAAATTACAAAATAAAATTGATTCACATGGCAGCATTCTGGAAAGACTGATGGATTTTGCCGCGTCAGTCCCCGATTTTAGAATGACGGACAAGGGCAATATCCGCCATCGCCTTGAAGACATTGTCATGCTGATGATTTTAGCCCGGGCATCGAAGTGTGTGGGGCGCGCGGAAATAATAGAGTTCGGCAAGCACAATCTCAACAAGTTACGCAAGATTGGAATGCTCAGGAATGGTGTGCCGTCGGAACCGACACTGTGCCGCATCGAGAATGACATCAATGACATGGAGATGGCCGACAGAATGCGGCTGTTCGCGCAGAGGTATCACCGTGAACTGCTTGATGAATCAGGTATCGGAGAGATAGTCTGCATAGACGGCAAAGCCGAGCGTGGAACGGTTCAGGAAAACGGGCGCAATCCGGATATCGTCTCGGCATATTCTTTCAATACAGGCATCACACCGGCAACCGAAGCCTGCCGGGAAAAGAGCAATGAGATAACGGCGGTTCCGTTGCTTCTTGATAAAATCGACATATCCGGCAAAGTAGTCACGGCAGATGCCATGTCCATGCAGAAAGACATAATTGACAGAATCAGAAGCAAAGGAGGTGATTTCCTTATAGAACACAGGGCCAATCAGCGCTCTTTGCGGTACGGTGTGGAAGACAGCATCAAAGCGGTCACGCCGGTGTATTCATACACCGTAGGGCCTGAACTCGGACACGGAAGAATCGAGACCAGAATCTATCGAGTCTATGACGGACTGGAAATAATCGCAGACAAGGAAAAGTGGGGCGGCAACATGACGATAATCGAATATGAGTCCGACACGGTAAGGAAGTCGACAGGAGCGCGTACCTCCGAAAAACAGTTGTATGTGAGCAGCCC
The DNA here is from genome assembly GCA_902493335.1 of uncultured Porphyromonadaceae bacterium. Taxonomy (GTDB): domain Bacteria; phylum Bacteroidota; class Bacteroidia; order Bacteroidales; family Muribaculaceae; genus CAG-873. Next base: position 2,728 of record CABUPJ010000022.1, on the reverse strand, counting down.
GCAACCTTGACACCATCCATAGAATAGTTTACTCGGTATTCTCAATATGGAAAGGCCTTCGTAAAAAGCGCTCTGACAAAAAACAAGGGGCTGGCAGAACTGATCAGACATGTCTCCATGAGCTTTACGCGACTACTTCGTTTTCTGAGCCAAAAATAAAAAAATAAGATTTTGACAGGAAGATAAAAGGCTGACAGCAATATCAAAAAATACCCGATTCGCAATGAACCGGGTAAGGGCGCTATATTTATAGTTTTGTTTTAAATGAAAGAGCCGTGGGGGGAGGGTACGTAAAGGTACTTTCCTCTGGTGTGTGTTGCAAGACACACGACTGCTGTGTATTCCGGATAAACGGTCTCGAATTTTTATATTCTGACATATTTGGTTGTCTCTCTAAAAATATGTAGCTTTGTCGTTAAATAATTAAATCATTGAATATTATATTTAGCCTATTTGAGTAGTTTTAATATGTCAAGTATTATAGAAACACTAAAACAAAGCAAATCCATTAATTCACGTTCGCGAATTAAATTACCAGTTGAAGGGATTGCCGAAATCTACGGTTTTGTACCTTATCATGAAGACACTTTCTCCAGTCTTGGACTAGAGACGACTCCCACATGCCCTCCCTTAGGGGTTGCTAATGTTATTGGAAATAGGATAATATTCGCTCTTGATGGCAAGATATATCGTGTTCCATTATTTGAGACTCTTTCTATCGCGGAAGAAAAATACCCAATATATCTATTGTATGTTCCACGGCTATTAAATCTTTCTGCTGAATCACGAATAAAAGCATATTTAACATCATTCAAAAACGAGAAGGCTAGTCCATATATCCATCAAGTTGATGGAATTAGGATAGTCGATAACCACCCATTCTATTTTCCGAATGAAGATGAATATTTGTTCACTTCTTCATCTAAACTTAAAGGGATTGGAAACGCTTTTGCCGTCATAACGAGAAGAAGGTCGAAAGACAATGGAATACTTTTATATGAGGTTTATGATCCACGAGATGTAGAAATAATACGTATAAATGATTGTGATGAATAAGCCCTGCAGTATTTTTGACTCCATAGAGGACATCTTTAACTTTGGTCGGTATGAAGGTTTATCATTGGCTGATGTTTTAGATATAAATCCATCGTATATTGATTGGTGTGTATATCAATGTGATGGCAGACATTTTATAATTTCAGATGAAGCTATAGTACAAATTAAAAAAGCATATCCTGAATTTAAAATAACATCTAATTTTGAATATGCTTGTGAACAGCGGCAGGCAGAATTTGACATAGAGATATATGACGAAGTCGAAAATGAAGCAAGGAATTATATCTACAACAACGATGATTCTTTCGGAAGATATGCAGGTTCATATGCTCAAGATGAAATGGGATATTCCGATGATGACATAGATACGATTTTTGATGGAGACCCAAGCGCTTATTGGAACATAGACTAGCTCATGACTTTTCGCGAATATCATACGATCCGCAAAAAAATAGTGCTCTTGAGTCATTTTATTGAGAAAAGCACAAGAATCACACCGATTTTTTGTAATTTTGCAGTGCCTTAGAAGGAGTCGCCGAGAATTCTTGCAGCCCTCAAACAGGTTCGGATTCAGTTATGAATTGGATAATTCTAATTGTAGCCGGCTTCTGCGAGGTCGGCTTTACTTACTGCCTCGGAAGGGCAAAATCCGTTGAAGGTCTCGCATGGTGGGGCTGGATTTGCGGATTCCTTGTGTTTACAATTATAAGTATGGGATTGTTGGCAAAAGCCACACAAAGCCTACCGATAGGCACTGCATATGCCGTATGGACTGGTATTGGGGCGGTCGGAACAGTTTTGGTAGGCATCCTCTTTTTCCACGAACCCGCAACCTTTTGGCGTTTGTTTTTCATCTTTACGCTGATATCGTCAATTATCGGACTTAAAATTGTATCATAAGCCATGGAATTTCGTAAAATGCGGCGTTTTCGCCAACAACTCACACAATCAGAATGTGATGCCATATTGTCAATGGGGACATCCGGCACACTCGCCTTACTCGGAGATAACGGTTATCCTTATGCCGTTCCAATAAGTTATGTTTATGCACACGACATGCTATATTTTCATAGTGCTAAAACAGGTCATAAGGTAGATGCCATAAGACAATATGACAAAGCGTCATTCTGTGTCATTGCCGCCGATGATATTCATCCGTCTGAGTTTACTACCTATTTCCGAAGCGTCATAGCTTTTGGCCGGATTCAAATCATCGAATCAGAGGAAGAGAGAATGTATGCAGCCTCTTTGTTAGGGACGCGATACAATCCCGGTGATGATGCCGGACTTCATAAAGAGTTAGAAAAAGCTCTGTCTCACATGCTTGTTCTCCGACTTGACATTGAACACATGACTGGTAAAGAAGCCATTGAGCTTGTGAGAAAAAAGTGACTTATCTGTTTTCAACGGGCAGAATGAGTTGTCAAGTAATTATCTTTTACTGCTATAAAACAGGTTGAGAAACAATAGCGGTACAAAAAGAGGGAAAAGAGGGAAAAATGAGCCTTGAAATGATGGATTTTGCCTGCCGACGAGAGGTTTTATGGGCTCAAGCCGAAAAGCCGGTGCATTTGTTAAAATGCTTCGAAGCGTATGTTAAAAATTCAGGCGTATAGCTTGACGAGTCTGAAGATGAAGAAATCGCGGTCGCGAACTCCGCGCATCTGCGAGC
>CABUPJ010000021.1 GCA_902493335.1 uncultured Porphyromonadaceae bacterium | reverse complement strand
ACATAACGGGCCGGCATCAGCACCTCATTACCCTCGTCATCTGCAAGATACACTCCGAAATCTACTTCACGCGCCACTTTAAGGCGGTTGTCCTTTCCTATTTCTATCATTTTATTATTATCGTTATGTTTTGACAAAATTAAGCTATTATTCTTAAATTTGCACTATATAAATAGAAACAAACGGCCGAAGACATTGTTTGACTTTATAATGATGGATATATTAACGAAATACTTCCCTACCCTCACAGAACGGCAGACCGAACAGTTTGCCGCGCTCGACTCGCTCTACCGCTACTGGAACGAACGCATCAACGTCATCTCCCGTAAAGACATCGACAACCTCTATGTCAAACACGTGCTCCACTCGCTTGCGATAGCCGCCTTTTTAGGCGACGTCAAGGCAGGAACGACATTTCTCGATCTCGGCACAGGCGGCGGTTTCCCGGGTATACCTCTGGCGATATTCTATCCTGAGTGTACGTTCCATCTCATCGACCGCATAGGCAAGAAAATCAAGGTTGCGACCGAAGTGGCTAAGGAAACAGGTCTCGGCAACGTCAGCTTCCAGCACGGCGACATCGGCGAATGCCGCACACGGTTCAACTATGTCGCGAGCCGAGCCGTGATGCCTCTGAACAGCCTTACGCCACTCGTAACCAAGAATGTCACACCCGGCAATCCGCTCGGCAACCGCTATGGCGACGGCATCATCTGCCTCAAAGGCGGCGACCTCGAACCTGAGTCGAAAGGTATAAGATTTCCGGTCATCGAATATCCGGTAGGCGAGTTTTTCAACGAAGAATTCTTCGAGACAAAAAAACTCGTCTATGTACCAATAGACAGATAACCTTTATATTACAGAATTACTATGTTAAAAATCAAACAATTTGTTTTCAACATGTTCGGAGTCAACACCTACCTCGCAATCGACCCCGAGACCAAAGAGGCCGCGGTCATCGATCCGGGCATGTACGGCAGCGACGAACAGAAAGAATTCGATGATTATGTCAAGACCAACAATCTGAAAATCATCGAGGTAATCAATACACACCTGCATCTCGACCACTGCTTCGGCGACAATTATGTCAAAGACAAATATGGCGTCAAAGTTGCCGCAAACATCGCCGACGCACCATTAGGCGCCGACATCACGACACAGATGCGACGCTTCGGCGGTCGCGACGCTGTCAAAGGTGTCACCATCGACGTGCCCCTCGAAGACGGCGACATCATCACCATCGGCAAAGAGCGTCTTGTCGTAATAACGGTCGCCGGTCATTCGCCCGGCGGCATAGCGCTTTATTCGCCCGACGGACATTTTGTCATCGCCGGCGACTCGCTCTTTCGCCGCTCGATCGGGCGCACAGACTTGCCCGGTGGCAATCAGCGACAGCTTATCGACAACATACGCAAAAAACTTTTCACGCTGCCTGACGACACGATGGTGCTACCCGGTCATGACAGATATACTACAATAGGCGACGAAAAAACGGCCAACCCGTTTGTCTGAGGGCGACCGATCACCAGAGATACATCGGATCCCAGGCCTCAATCTCGGCTGCGTCGTCGCGACGGGCAATCTCGGCCACTCGGCTGAGAATAATCGACGCGCTCATACATTCGAGACGGGCATCGACCGGCTCGCTCTTCAAATGCCATTCAATCAGCTTTCCCGAGGCAAAGACCGTGGCCTGCTGCAGTCTGTGGAGCTTGACGAGCGAGACGGCATACATGACCGCGAGCGTGGCCTGACGGTCGAAATCATACCAGTCGGCCATATTGCGCTCATAAATTTCGACAGTCTGTTTGAAATCTTTGTCGACAAAGCAGTTGAATATCATCTCGCCGTTGATGTCGATATTGTCACGGCCGATAAACTCACGGGCCACACCGAGAATGACATTAGCCTGCTTCGGCGCGTCGATCGACGAAAAATGAGATGCCCAGTCGAGCCAGTCGTCAAGCTCGATAGGTTGCTGACGCGCCGAATCGGCGATGGCCTTGACGGCGTCGGGGTGGTCGACGGCAAGCATGTCGGTCGCTATCTGCCGGTGGCCGGGATTGTGGCGGTAGCTGTCAGACAGAATGGCAAAAGAACGCTCGCTGTAGGGGTCTCCGCCCGTCTCGGTCAGAGCCATGAGATAATAATGGACGATGTCGGGGTCTTCGGGATGAGCTTTGTAAAGTTTTTCGAGCCGGACAGCGGCGTCGCGCATACGGCCGGGTGTCTCGCACAACAGACGGCAGAGATAAAACTCGCCAGAAGCGTCGTCGGGATTTATCGCAAGAGCCATCTCGAGCGACGACATGGCGCCGTCGGTATCGCCGTCTTTCTTCTGAAGCTCGGCGAGCATCTGCCAGTATTGATAATTATACGGCTCGATCTGCGTCAGTTCGTCAAGCAGCTTAATAGCCTCCTTGAAGTCATTGTTAAGTTCGGCGATGACAGCCACCTCGAAAATCAGAGTCGGCTGATAGGTCGTCTTCTTGCGCAACATGCCGAGGCGCGACACAAGCCAGTCATAACGCCCGAGCTTCGAGGCCAGGTCGGTCAGCTGTATTATCTCCTCGTCGTCAAACTGGTCATAGCGGGCGACAAGACTGTCGAGCGCCTTGCCGGCTTCATCACCGACAGGCAGCTGTTTGCGCAGACGCATGATATCCCACAGCGCGCCCTCGACACTTGCGTTGTCGTCGAGATATTTGGCGGCCATATCGCTGCCGAAGGCCGAATAAAGAACGGCCCGACGCTCTTTAAGTGCCTGACTGTCGGGGTAAAGCCTTGCCCCGAGCAGCAGGGCCTCGGTGCGCAGATAATCGTCATTGAGGTCTCCGGCATAGTCGAAAATCTCAATAAGCTCGTCTTCGTCATAGAACAGCACCGCAGACTTGTCGGCAAGCGATTCGCGGAATCGCCTGCAAAGCTCATTGCGGCGGTCGTCTCCTCCTATTTCCATATTCTATATCAATGTGGGGGCACTACAGATGATATAATGCCCCCACGTTAAAAACAGTTCGTAATAATTATGCTTTCTTCTGCTCTTTCTCCCAGCTGTCTTTGAGCGCGATGGTGCGGTTAAACACAAGGTGTTCCGGAGTAGAATCGTAGTCGGGCGTGAAGTAGCCGATGCGCTGGAACTGGAATTTCTTGCCGCGTTCGGCATTCTCGGCGATGAAAGGCTCGACTTTGACACCGGTGACAACTTTGAGCGAATCGGGATTGAGCATGTCGCGGAAGTCACGGTCAGGCTCTGCGGCGGGATTCTCGACGGCGAAGAGACGGTCATAGAGGCGCACCTCGGCGTCAACGGCGTGAGCGGCCGAAACCCAATGGAGTGTACCCTTGACCTTACGGGCGGCGCCGGGAAGACCGCTGCGGGTATCAGGGTCGTAGGTACAGTAGATTTCCTCGATATTGCCGTCGGCATCTTTCTTGCAACCTTCGCACTTGACGATGTAGGCGCCTTTGAGACGCACTTCGCCGCCGGGGGTCATGCGGAAGAATTTCTTGGGAGCGTCTTCCATGAAGTCGTCGCGTTCGATATAGATCTCGCGGCTGAAAGGCATGGCGTGTGTGCCGCTGCCCTCTTCCTCGGGATTGTTTTCCATCTCGACCTGCTCGACCTGTCCCTCGGGGTAGTTGGTGATTACAACCTTGACGGGATTGATGACGGCCATTGCACGGGTTGCTTTCTTGTTTAGGTCGTCGCGGACGGCATGCTCAAGAAGGCTGATACTGTTGAGCGCCTCATATTTGGTGTAGCCGATTGTGTCGATGAAATTCTTGATTGATTCGGGCGTGAAACCACGGCGGCGCATACCCGAGATGGTCGGCATGCGGGGGTCGTCCCAGCCGGCGACAAGACCTTCCTTGACGAGCTGGAGCAACTTGCGCTTGCTCATGACCGTATAGGTGAGGTTGAGGCGGTTGAACTCAATCTGACGGGGACAGTAGCTCTCGTCGGCAAGTTCCTTGACGAAATACTCGTAGAGCGGGCGGTGAACCTCGAACTCAAGGGTACATATCGAGTGGGTCACACCCTCGAAATAGTCGCTCTGGCCGTGGGCGAAGTCATACATCGGGTAGACTTTCCATGTGGTGCCAGTGCGGTGGTGGGGGTGCTTGATGATGCGGTACATGATGGGATCGCGGAAGTGCATGTTTGGCGACGCCATGTCGATTTTGGCGCGGAGCACGCGGGCACCCTCGTCAAACTCGCCGTCATTCATGCGCATGAACAGGTCGAGATTCTCCTCGACACTGCGGTTGCGGTAAGGGCTTTCCTGACCGGGAACAGTAGGCGAACCCTTCTGCGCGGCGATTTCCTCTGATGTCTGGTCGTCGACATAGGCCTTGCCTTCCTTGATGAGTCTGACTGCCAAATCGAAAAGTTTTGGGAAATAGTCAGACGCATAGTATTCGCGGTCGCCCCAGTCGAAACCGAGCCAGTGGATGTCCTCGCGGATCGAGTCGACATACTCGACGTCTTCCTTGACAGGATTTGTGTCGTCGAAACGCAGGTTGCAAGTACCGCCGAATTTTTCGGCGACGCCGAAGTCCATGCAGATGGCCTTGGCATGGCCGATATGGAGATAGCCGTTAGGTTCGGGCGGGAAACGGGTGTTCAGTCTGCCGCCGTTCTTGCCGGCCTGCAGATCGTCCCACACTGCCTGTTCAACAAAATTCAGACTACGACGCTCGGTCGATTCGCATTCGTTTGTTTCTGCCATCTGTTTAAATTTTAAGGATTTTATTTTTTCGTTTTAAAGTGCAAAAGTAAGCATTTTCGCTGTAAACGACGCTATCAGCGATCAGAAATTTTGGAGAATCATGACCTGCCGTGGGACAAATGTCATTTCTTCTTCGATAGTGACGGGCTTGCCGGTGATGACGTCGGTCATGGTCGTGCCGTATGGCAATATCTCGAGTGTGCGCTCCATGGTGACGGTGTTGGGCACATCACGACCGTTAAGCAGCACGATGACCTCTTTGTCGCCAAGCTTACGGCGATAGGCATAGATGCCGTTCTGAGGCATGAAATGTCTGAGCGAGCCTTTGGCTATGACCTCGTTGGCCTCGCCGCGGCGCCACAGAAGAAGCTTCGACATATAATCCCAGGCCTCGTTCTGAAGCGGGGTGCGGCCTTCGCGCGTGAAGGCGTTGACCTTGTCGCCGGGAAAGCCGCCGGGGAAGTCGCGGCGCACGTAGCCGTCAGAGCCTTCCTTGCTGCCCGACATAAGAAGCTCGGTGCCGTAATAAAGCTGCGGAATGCCGCGCGATGTCAGCAGGAACGCTATCGCCTGTTTCCACGAACCGAGACTGTCGGGTTCTTCGGCAAGGAAGCGGTCGGTATCGTGGTTGTCGAGGAATGTCAGAATCTTCTGCGGGTCGGGGAACAGAAAGTCGAGCGACAGATGATCGTAGACCTTGTTGAGACCCTTCCATGGATCTGTGTCGCCGTTGAAAGCCTCGCGGCCGTTGAGGATATAGAAGAAGTCCATGACGGTCGGGAGATTTGTCTCGACGGGGTTGAGCTTGTTGCCGCTCTGCCAGTAGGCCGAACCGGCTTCGTTTGAATACCAGCACTCGCCGACAATGTTGAAACCGGGATATTCGCGGCGCACGTCGGCAGCCCACCGGCTCATCGCCTTCATGTCGGCATAGGGATAGGTATCCATGCGTATACCGTCGATTTTTGATGATTCAATCCACCATATCGAGTTCTGAGTAAGATACTTCATCAGATGGGGATTGCGCTGGTTGAGGTCAGGCATCGCCGTGACAAACCAGCCGTCGGTCGTGTGGTCGAGATCATAGTCGGAGACATAGGGGTCATGAACTGTGGTGAGGCGGAAGTTTGTCAGTTCTTTGCCGTCGGGATGGTTATACCAGTCGGCCGAGGGCATATCTTTCATCCAGGGATGGTTTGAGCCCGAATGGTTGAAAATCATATCCATGACGACTTTCATGCCGCGTTTGTGAGCCTCTTCGATCATCTCACACCACTGTGCGTTGGTGCCGAAACGCGGGTCGACGCGATAGTAATCTGTCGTGGCATAGCCGTGGTATGAGCCGCCCGGCATGTCGTTCTCAAGCACGGGACAGGCCCAGACGGCGGTGACACCCAGTGAATCGAGGTAGCCGAGATGCTCGGTGATGCCCTCGATATTGCCGCCATGACGGGCGTTGGGGTCAAGACGGTCATCGGCTACCTGATATTCGAGCGTAGCAGCCTCGGCTGATTTTTTGCCGTCGCCGCCCTGCGCGAATCGGTCAGGCATAAGGAGATAAAGCACATCAGACGCATCGAAGCCCTTGTATTCATCGGGACGCCGTGTGCGCTCAAGCAACTCATATTTCACGGTCTGGCGTTTCTTGCCGCTGGTAAACTTCAAATCCATCGTACCGGGACGGGCATCGGCACCGATTACAAGATATAGAAACTTATAATTGGGGCTGTCGAGGCTAATCTCTTCAGCCAGACGAACGCCGGGATAATCGACGGTGACATCGGCTTTGGCGACATCGTGGCCGCTTACCATAAGCTGAAGCGTGTCATTGACCATGCCTGCCCACCAGTATGGAGGCTCAATTTTATCGACAAGCGCCTGCTTCGGCGCGCCGAACATGCTCGCTCCTGCCATAAGGGCGAGCGACAGAATCGAAAATCGTTTTTTCATTGCAAGTAAGTATTTTCTATGGTATCATTCATGTTCCATAAGGAAGCGCTCGACATCGAGAGCCGCACGGCAGCCCATGCCGGCGGCCGAAATAGCCTGACGGTAAATCGGGTCTGCGACATCGCCGGCAGCGAACACACCGGGGACATTCGTGGCCGTTCCGGGAGCGGCGACCTTTATGTAGCCCTGCCCGTCGAGTTCGACATAAGGCGCAAACACCTCTGTGTTGGGTTTATGGCCTATGGCAAGGAAGAAACCGTCGATGGCTATGTCATAGCGGTTTTCATTCTCCGAGCCGACCTTGGTGACAAGATGGGCACCCTCAAGAACTTCGTCGCCAAAAAGACCGAGTGTATTGGTATTGAACAGCACCTCAATCTTGCTGTTGTCAAAAACTCGCTGCTGCATGACCTTAGAGGCGCGGAGCACGTCGCGGCGCACGATAAGATAGACCTTTTTGGCAAGACCGGCGAGATAGAGAGCCTCCTCACAGGCGGTGTCACCGCCGCCGACGACAGCAACGGTGCGGTTGCGGTAGAAGAAGCCGTCACATGTGGCGCAGGCCGAAACACCCATGCCGAGATATTTCTGTTCGTCGGGTAAACCGAGGTAACGGGCGGCAGCGCCTGTCGAGATAATGACAGACTCGGCCATGACGGTCTCGTTGCTGTTGACAGTCACCTTGAACGGACGCTCGCTAAAATCGACAGCTGTTACGCGGCCGACACGGATATCAGCGCCAAACCGGCGTGCCTGAGCCCGGAGATCATCCATAAGTTTGGGCCCCGAGATGCCGTCGGGATAGCCCGGGAAGTTTTCGATTTCGGTCGTGGTGATGAGCTGTCCGCCCGGCTGCGGACCCTCGATGACGACAGGAGCGAGGTTGGCACGTGACGCATAGATGGCCGCGGTGAAACCGGCGGGGCCCGAGCCTATGATAAGGCATTTGATTATTTCAGGTTGCATGGTGTCTTATTTTAGTCTGTTACTATACTATAAAGATATTATCTCAAATCGACGGTTTCAGCCGACGGATGGAGTTTTGTGTCGTAGACGAAAGCACTGCGTCCGATCGCTTTACCGATTTTGAGATTGGCGATATTGGCTATGAGACGGCTGCCGTTTGTAAAAACGGCGACAATGCGCGTCGGCAGATTACGGGCCGTATCGATAGACAGCTCGGCACTGACAATCGAGCCGCCGGCTTTCAAGGGTTTGAGTTCTATAGTGCGTACGTTGCCGTCGGTACTGACGACACGAGCGGAATAATTCGACATCGAGGCGTTGATAATCTCGACGGGATTTGTCTCCAGCAACTCGTCGGCAGTGGGTTCTGTGATATTGACTTCTTCGTTGTCAGGGATATAAGTCCACTGGGTTTTGCCGTCATACCATATCGACAGACGGTCGGTGATGAGCTTGAAACAACGTTCGCTCATAGTCAGCGAGCCGGGTATCTGGCCGTTGTCACTGTCAAGCAGGAAAGTCGCCGTCAGCGATGGAGCCGCTTTGAGCGCGGCACTGCATTTCGAGACGGTTGTTTTCGCCGGCTCGGCGGCGTAAGACGCCAGGGCGAGACACATCGCCGCCACAACGGCGGTCACCTTAATATATACTGCTTTTGCTTTCATATCTGTCAAACGCTCTGCGGGCTGTTTAGGTTTTAGAGATAGCTCTCGATTGACATCGGATCGACGAGCACCTGACGGGGTTTGGCACCCTGAGCCGGACCGACGATGCCGGCGGCCTCGAGCTGGTCCATAATCTTGCCGGCCTTGTTGTAGCCGATACTGAAACGACGCTGCAGCGACGACGTCGATGCCGTAGACTGTGTGACGATAAAGCGGGCACACTGCGGGAAGAGGGGGTCACGCTGCGACGGATCGCTCATGTCGGGAAGATCGCCTGAAGCATTTTCGTTAGGAGCCTCGGGAAGAAGGTAGGCAGTATCAAAACCTATCTGCGCATCGACATGGTTGACAATGGCCTCGACCTCCTGGGTTTCGATAAGACCGCACTGCACACGGGTAATCTTGCCGCTCTCGAGCACGAGCATGTCGCCGCGACCGATAAGCTGATGGGCGCCCGTGCGGTCGAGGATGGTCTTGCTGTCGACAGCCTGCGAGGTCTTGAAAGCGATACGGGCCGGGAAATTTGCCTTGATGACGCCGGTGATGACGTCGGTCGACGGGCGCTGTGTGGCAATGATGACATGCATGCCGACGGCGCGGGCTTTCTGCGCCAGACGGGCAATGGGGAAAGAAATCTCCTTGCCGCCCATCATGACAAGATCGGCAAACTCGTCGACGATGACCACGATATACTGCATGTATCTGTGACCTTTCTCGGGATTGAGCTGATGGCGGGAGAATTTGGCGTTATACTCCTCGATTGATCGCACCATGGCCGTTTCGAGCAGCGAGTATCGGGCCTCCATCTCGACGCAGAGCGACGCGAGGGTGCGGGCTGCGTCATCGGTGTCGGTGATGATAGGATTCTCCTGATCCGGAAGCTTTGCCAGATAATGGCGCTCGAGCGGGCGGAATATACTGAACTCCACTTTCTTGGGATCGATAAGCACAAATTTGAGCTCAGACGGATGTTTGGCGTAGAGCAGCGAGGCGATGATACAGTTGAGGCCGACAGACTTGCCCTGACCGGTGGCGCCGGCGACGAGCAGGTGGGGCATCTTGGCGAGATCAGAGATGAAGACCTCGTTGGAGATAGTCGTGCCCATGGCAACGGGCAGCTTCATATCCTTGATTTTCTCCTGATATTTCTTAGACGAGAGTATCGTTCTGATAGAGACAATCTGCGGGTCGCGGTTAGGCACCTCGATGCCGACAGTGCCGCGTCCCGGAATTGGCGCGATGATGCGGATGCCGATGGCCGAAAGACTGCGGGCTATGTCGTCTTCAAGACGCTCGATCTGAGCTATTCTGACACCATCGGCCGGCACGACTTCATAGAGGGTGACTGTCGGTCCCACAGTCGCCTCGATACGCTGAATCTCGACCTTATAATTGCGCAGTGTCTTGATAATAAGATCTTTGTTCTCCTGCTGCTCAGTCATGTCAAACGCTTTGACTTCCTGACGTTCGATAAGGAGGTCAATAGGCGGGAAAGCATAACGCGACAATTCGGCACGGTGGTCATACTGCTCATCAGCACTGACATGGGCGATTGTGTCGTCACCCTGCTCCACTTCGGTCGTCTTGACACTGAAGCCGGCATCGACCTTCACGGTGTTGCCGCTGTCAGCACCGGCCTTTCCTGTCTTATCTGTCTTATCTGAGATATCAGACTTATCGCTGTCATGATCGAGACCGAAGGCAAGATCGAGGCTCTTTTTGCCGTTGGTTCCTGCGGGCGTATCCTTGACCTCATCTGCCGAAACAGTTTTCATCGTCGCGACCATATCGGAGCGTCTGGCAATCAGAGGCAGGTCGTCACCGATGTCAGTCAGCTCGGGTCCGTCGTCAGCAGACTCTGCCGCAGTCTTGCGTTTAGGCAGCAGCGGCTTTAGCTTTCGCCAGCCTGCATTGAGAGCGTTGAGATAAATAGCCGTGAGACATCCGGCGAGAATCACCGTCACCGCATAACTGAGCAACGGACCGCCCAGACGCTCAAGCTCGATATTGACATAACGGCCATGGACGCCGCCCCAGTGGAAGAGCGACGGACTGTCGAACATCAGCAGTCCCGCAATCACCGAAACAGACAAGGCCGTGAAAATGCATTTGAAAGAGAACGACCAGAATTTGATTTTTATGCTCTTGTGAAGCAGGCTCAGACCTATGGCCCCAAGCCAGAAGACAAGGACAAAAGCACCGAGACCGAGACCGCGCGTCATCAGCGCGTCGGATAGCCATGCGCCGAGAGCCCCGCCGACGTTCCTGACAGGTTCGCCCGAATTAGCGATCTCGTTGACCGAGCGGCCGGCAACGACACTCTGGTCTATGGCACCGTTTTTGAGGTGCGAGATGGCAGAAAGAAGCATGACAAAGGCCACGACAACGAGAAAAACGCCGAAACCGAGGCGGAATCGCCTGTCGCGATAGAAAGGCGTAGGTTTTACGGCTGGTTCCTTGCGCTTGCCCGGACGTTTGGCGTTCTGCGGTTTGCGCGGCGCGCCGTCATTGTCGCCGGTCGTGTTACGACGGCTGCGGGTACGCGTCTCTGTCTTATAATCGTCAATAGAGATGTCGAAATTATCCATTACAGTAATGTGGTGTGTGTTTATAGGGTTTTATCAGATTCAGAACGAAGCGAGACGGGCAATCGTCTCACGGGGGTCGTCACTGCCGAAGACAGCCGACCCGGCCACGACGATGTCGGCACCCGCGTCGGCTACAAGCGGCACGGTGTCGGGATTGATGCCGCCGTCGACTTCGATGAGGGCGTCAGAGCCGCTTTCGGCTATAAGTTTGCGCAGCTTGACAATCTTGAGCAGTACGTGATTGATGAATTTCTGTCCGCCGAAACCCGGATTGACGCTCATCAGCAGCACCATGTCAAGGTCTCCGATGATATCTTCGAGGAGAGAGACCGGAGTCGCCGGATTGAGGGTGACGGCCGGTTTCATACCGGCGGCGCGTATCGCCTCGACCGTGCGGTGTAGATGCGTGCAGGCCTCGAGGTGGACATTCATATATTCGGCCCCGCAGTCTCTGACCTGTGAGATATATTTCTGCGGCTCGACTATCATGAGATGGACGTCAAGCGGCTTGCGGGCGATCTTAGATATCGATTTTATAACGGGAAAGCCAAACGAGATGTTGGGAACGAAGACACCGTCCATCACATCAAGATGTATCAGACCGGCTTCGCTATCGTTGACCATTTCGACATCACGGCCGAGATTGAGAAAATCGGCTGACAGTATAGAAGGGGCTACAATCATTTTTGAGCGTTTTTACGTTTTTTGATATCGGCTTTAAAAGCGTTCCAGACAATGAAAAGCACACATAGGCCACAGAGAATCCAGCCGCCGAGCGACAGATATGAGTTATATTTCTCGACAGCCGCAAAGAGCTGGTCGTAGGGAACATGCTTGGCAAGAAACCAACCGAGACCGGCGAGAATCGCATTCCAAAGCATCGCGCCGAGCCCCGTGAAAATGACAAAAACGCCGACATTCATCTTAGACAGACCTGCCGGAATCGAAATCAGCTGACGCACAGCGGGAATAAGACGGCCGACAAAAGTCGACACAGCACCGTGCCTGTCAAAATATGCTTCGGCATGCTCGACTTTCGCACGGTCGATGAGACAGGCGTGTCCGAGACGCGAATCTGCAAATTTATAGACAATCGGACGACCGATCCACAGCGAAAGATAATAGTTGACCAAAGCGCCGACAATCGCACCCGCCGTAGCTACAAGAACAATGACAAAAATATTCATGTCACCTTTGGCTATGGCCAGATAGGCTGCGGGAGGAACAACGACTTCAGAAGGGAACGGGATAAACGAACTCTCGATAACCATAAAAAGGAACACAAAGAGATAGCTCGCGTTGTCTACAAACCACTGAAAAAAAGCTGCCGCATCAAACAGCGACAGTGTTATCATAAGATCTTCCATTGAGACGTCAAATTATATTGAATGCATATTTTATGCAAAAATACAAATAATCGGGCAATCAGAGGCCCGCGCCGCAGATTTTTTCAGCCAGCATCACGTTTATTTTTTATTTTGTCTTTTTTGTTATCTTTGCAGAGTAATCTTAAAAGAAAATATCATGAAAAAAGCAATCAGCCTTATTATGCTGCTGGCCATGACCTTGTGTGCATCTGCGCTTGAGAACGGCTTCTATATCATCAGAAGCGCCAACAACCGTAACTATGTCATCGACAATAACGGATGCAACCTCAACGACGGCAACAATATCCAGCTCTGGGAACTTAACTGGTCGGGAGCTCAGAAATGGCATATGACAAACCTACCCGACGGCACGGTAACATTCGCCAATATGTCTGTGCTACCTAATCCTTTAGACCAGTCTACTTTCCATATGCTCGACCTCAACGGACTCGGTACGTTCAACGGTAACAATATCCATCTGTGGACCTACAACGGCACCAAAGCCCAGCGGTGGTATCTGGTGAAGAACTCTGACGGCACGTATACGATACAGTCGTCTGTCAACCGCAACTTCGTTGTCGACAACAACGGCAACAACGTCTACAACGGCAACAACATTCAGATTTGGGAATACAACGGCAGTAACGCCCAACGCTGGATATTCGAGAAGATCAATCTCTGACCTAAACGCCCGGGAAAGATGCTGACGGCACATCCGAGTCATGCCGGGGCCAATAGTATATTGTTAATTTTTGGTTAATCACAACTTATTTGCCCTCACATTGCAACAGGGGTATAATATTTTTTTGTACTTTTGCGTTTAAAGGTCTAAGCCTGTCACTTTATTTAATGAAATCAAAATATTTAAATCTCTTATATACAGCAATGAAGATCAAATTTCTTTTATCTCTACTCGTAGCGTCGGCGCTCACCGCCGGAGCTCAGAGCCAAGGCTACAAAGACGGCATCGAATTCTACAAAGCCGGTCAGTATGACAACGCCAAGACTATTCTGAACCGCACAATCAACGAACCTTCGACCGACCAGTCACTTGCCTACTACTATCTCGGCCAGGTAAGTCTCGCTCAGAACGACAAGGCCGCTGCCAAGACCGCTTTTGAAAAAGGTGTGTCACTCAATCCCGAGTGCGGCTACAACTATGTAGGTCTCGGCGCCCTTGATCTCCTTGCCGGCAACACATCAGCCGCTCAGGACAACTTCAAGAAAGCACAGGGCCTCGCAAAAAAAGACGCGGAGCTGACAACCGCCATCGCCCGCGCCTACTATAACGCCGATCCCGTAAAATATGCAAAAGAGATTCAGAAAAATATCGAAAAGGCCCGCAAGGACTCGAAACTCAAAGAACCCGCTATTTACATCCTCGAGGGCGATATGAAATATGATGCCCAGGACTTCGGTGGCGCCGCCGCCCAGTATGAGCAGGCCATCACTTTCGACCCCAAGAACCCCGAGGGCTACGTCAAATATGCAAACGCATACTTCCGCGTAAATCCCAAGTTCTCTATCGAGAAACTCGAGCAGCTCAACACCGAGCTCCCGACATCGGCTCTCGCCCAGCGCGAACTCGCCGAGAAATACTACGAGGCCAACTACTGGAACAAAGCCGCCGATCTCTACGGCAAATATATCCAGAACCCCAACCACTTCCCCGAAGACAAGGCCCGCTACTCAGTGCTTCTTTATTACGGCAAGAAATATGACGAATCGCTCGCTGTCGCAAACGAAATCCTCGCCCAGGACCCCACCAACTTCCTGATGCAGCGTCTGCGCTTCCTCAACCTCGCCGACCTCAAGAACTACACCGCCGCCGACCAGGCCGCCAAAGACTTCTTCACAAAGAATGTAGGCAAGACTTTTACGACAAACGACTTCACAACCTATGCCGACGTGCTTCAGAACCTCGGTCAGGACTCACTCGCTGTCGTACAGTATGAGCTGGCCGTCGCCAACGACCCTGACAACGCCGACCTTCTCAACGAAATAAGCACCGTCTACACCAAGGCAAAGCAATACCCCAAAGCAGCAGACGCATACGCTCTTTATCTCAGCAAAATCGAAGAGCCCAGCTCAAACGACCTCTATGCAGCCGCAGGCCGCTATCTGAATGCGGCCGCCACCGCCGGTGACAATGCAGAGCTTCGTGCCGAAACAGCCACAAAAGGTCTTGAATATATCGGCAAAGCTATCGCCGAGGCTCAGCCCAACGCCCTGCTCTACCAGCGCAAAGCACGCCTCCACATCGCCGGCAACAACAACCAGCCCAATCAGGAATCGGTTGACTCTTACGCTCAGATGACCGAGCTCCTCGACCAGGATCCCGCCAACATGGACCCGACCAACAAAGACAACAAACTCAATATGTATAAAGAGGCCTATCAGTTCAGCTATGTCTTCTACGGTAACGTAGCCCACGACAAAGACAAAGCTGCCGAAATCGCCGAGAAGCTCAAAGCCGTCAACGCTCTTCTCAACCCGACTCCGGCCGGCGAATAAGCCCGTCTGAAAACAAATCACAACGAGGCGGTTTCTTCCACAGTCAGGAAGCAGCCGCCTCGATTTTATCACCACCCCTATCACAATTATGAACTTCACACCACTGGCCGAACGCATGAGGCCGCAGACACTCGACGATTATATCGGACAGAGCCATCTCGTCGGAGACGGAGCCGTACTCCGCCGCATGATCGACACGGGCCGCGTCGCGTCATTCATACTCTGGGGCCCTCCCGGCGTCGGCAAGACCACACTGGCAAAGATTATAGCCAACACGACGAAATCGACGTTCCACACTCTGTCGGCGGTCAATGCCGGGGTCAAAGACGTGCGCGACGTCATCGAGCAGTGCCGCCGCGAAAGCCGCAGCATGTTCTCAGAAGGACGCCCGATACTCTTCATCGACGAGATACACCGCTTCAACAAGTCTCAGCAGGACAGTCTGCTCGGCGCCGTCGAGGAAGGCACCGTGACGCTCATCGGCGCCACGACCGAGAATCCGTCGTTCGAGGTCATCCGTCCGCTGCTGTCACGCGCACAGGTCTATACGCTCAAACCTCTCGAGGAGGACGAGCTCAAGGCTCTGCTCGACCACACGCTCACCAACGACGAGATACTGTCGAAGCGCAAGGTCGAGGTAAAAGAGACCGCGGCGCTTTTCCGATATGCCGGAGGCGATGCCCGCAAACTGCTCAATATCATCGACCTATTCGAGCAATCGACGCCTCATGGCAAAGCCATAGTCATTGACGATAAAAGCGTCACCGACCACCTGCAGCAGAATCCGCAGGCCTACGACAAAAACGGCGAGATGCACTACGACATCATCTCGGCCTTCATCAAAAGCATCCGCGGCAGTGATCCTGACGCCGCCGTCTACTGGCTCGCTCGCATGATTGCAGGCGGCGAAGACCCCGAATTCATCGCCCGGCGTCTCGTCATCGTCGCCGCCGAAGACATCGGTCTCGCCAATCCCAACGCCCTGCTCCTGGCAAACGCCACCTTCGACGCCATCCGGAAAATCGGCATGCCCGAGGGACGCATACCTCTCGCCGAATGCACCATCTATCTCGCCACGTCGGCAAAAAGCAACTCGGCGTATATGGCTATCGCCGCAGCCATGTCCGAGGTCGAGTCATCTGGCAATCTGCCTGTGCCGCTGCACCTGCGCAATGCTCCGACGTCGCTGATGAAAAAGCTCGGCTACGGCACCGACTACAAATATGCCCACGACTATCCCGGCAACTTCGTCAGACAGCAGTTTCTGCCCGACCGTCTCGACGGACACACATTCTGGCACCACTGCGACAACCCGTCGGAAAACACCATTGCCGCACGTCAGCAACAGCGCTGGCACCCTGAGCAGTTATCTTGACAGTTCGTCAAGAGCGACCCGAATGACATTGTCATCGCCAAAGATGGCACTCTCGGTCTCTTCAACTGAGACGTCGGGCTGAATCCCGACACCGATAAACTCAGTGCCGTCAGCAAGCCTTTCATGGCGGGTGCATATACGGCCGTAATATCCCCACCCGAGGTCTATAACAATCGGATTACCGGTACTTCCGCCTGTCGGGGTGCCGATAATCTTGCCTCGGCGTGAGTTTCTGAACAACACCGCAAAATCCTCGGCCGCAGAAAACGTAGCGCTGTTGACAAGCAAAACGACAGGCTTGTCATAAACCGGCGTGTCGTCATCATACATATTATAAGGTATCAGCGTATCGGAGTCTACCGACATTGTTCGCCATTTTCTGCCCCATGACGCATATGCCGCTTCATATTGCGGTGTACTCCACGCAGCCTGAGGAATGCTGTCTGTCGCAAGAAGTCTCATTATCATCATTCCCACACTGCTGTTTCCGCCGCCGTTATCTCTGATATCGACTATCAGACCGGCTGTCGGCATTATTTTCTTTTCATATAGGTCATAGAAAGCCGCCGCGTCAAAATTGTCAGACTTAAAACTCGGAATCTTCAGAATACCGATATTGCCGGGTAGAGTATCAAATGTTATTGACATGTCGGGAGCGACTGTTCCCCATGGCGACCGGCGCTGATCGACGACATCGAATGTGTCACCGCCATGGTTTCTGAAAGTAAGCCTCACCGGCACACCACGATATCCTTTGGTGAGATTGATGCTGTTGAAAGTATAGTATTCAGACCATTGGAACGTCGATGACGGTATAAAGGGCGCGACATGTCCACGGCCATAATCTATCACAGGGATACCGTCGACGGCTACCAGCTCCGTGCCTCGGACAATCCCCTTTGAGCTATATTCTTCAGAAAACACATCCGTGACATAGACCTTATCACCTATGCGCTTTTGAAGAATCGGCGCAGTAGTCACATCAGCACTGTAACTGATGCCCGTATGACCGTCTTTAAGCCTGTTGGCAAAAAGCACAAGCTTATCGCTGAATTCTTCATCGCTGCCGGTATCGACCAACGACGGCAGCTCGGCTCGGCACAGACTGTCATAGTCAAAACCCAGATTTCCGTAACCGGCATAATTATATTTGACCTCTGAAGCAAAGCGCGTAGCTATCGCCGCCTTTTGCCACGGAGCAAGATTATCGGCAGCTTTACTACTGACACTGAGAATTAAACCGGCGGCAAACACCAATACTTCTTTCATAATTGTAGATTTTACAGTTAAACGAATGTCTATATATGATATATAAACATGACGTACAAACAGCTTACATCATCACCCGCGGCATCAAAAAAATCTGCCGCAGCGTTGAGCAAGGACGATGCGGCAGATACTTTTACCCAAAATATTTTTACAGATTTTTATTTGCGTATGACTTTAACAGGCCTTCGACATCGATATCGCCCTTGAGGTAAATGATTGAATATTCACCGTCATCGTTGACCTCAAGAATCAGCGTCGTGTCGTCGCCCTTGTCGAGATTGCCGAAAATATTTATCAGACTATCGTCGTCATTGATTTCGAGCAACAGATCGATGGCGTCCTTTGAATCCTTGACAAAGTGCCGGGTCACAGACCTGAGCGAGTCAGCCGATTGCCTCAGCGACGTGTTTATCACCTCAAGGCCTTTCAGATTTTTGACATAACCTGCCGCCTCTCCCATACTCTCGGTCATGGCTGCTGTCGACAGACCGAGTTTCAGCAACGACGGGGAGACATAGATTGTAGTCACATCCTTCAAGTTCTTGGCCGACTCGAAGATTTTTGATTTCTGAGCCGTCAGCGGCATGGCAGACATCAGCAAGCTGACAATAATTGATATTATAATCTTACTTTTCATTGCTCATCACTTTATTAGTTGCGATTTTATTTATAGCGTTTGGAATTTTGTTTGCTTCAGTGTCAGTCCTGACAATGGCATCGCCTGCCATGCCGAGAGTGCGTCCGAGCATGCCCAGAACCTGTGCGGCCACACGCGACGCCTCTTCGGGGTCAGAGATCTCGCATACGTCTGAGGCCATGGCATAGTGATAGTCATCGGTTTCGGCAGCAGCGGCAAATTCCTTGACGGCGACGGCTTTAGGCCTGTGCTTTACGGTCGGAGCAGACTTTTTAACAGCCGGAGCCGTGACTTCAGCGATACTTTCGTCGGGAATGAGTGTATTTTCACTGCCAACAGACAACGTATCGGTCGGAGCCGGGACAATCTCTTCGGCCATGAGTGCGTTATTAAACGGCTCATCATTACTGTCGGCATGGCGGCCTACAATGCCAAGGCCTATGCCGAGCACAACAGCGACGGCAGCAGCTGCAGAGAGCGACAGTCTGATGATGACACCGCGACGGCGCGTTGTCTTTTCGGGCAGAGAGTCTATGAATGACTCAAGACGCGATTCGAGACCGTCAGGCACCGGCGCCGTCACCTTGGCAAGCGCTGTCTCGGTGAATATCATTGCGTCGGCTCTGAGATCTTCGGGCAGATTGTCGACATCGTTCTGTCTGAAGAAATCTGTTATAGCGCCGACCTCGTCGGGCGTCGCCGTGCCGCTGTAGTAGCGCTCGACGAGCTGTCTGATAATTTCTATGTTGTCGGCTTTGTTCATCTTTCGTATGATTGATAAAGTTCCTTTATTCGTTTTCGTGCTCTTGACAGGAGCTGCCTGACATTCGCCTCCGACAGACCTGTCGCCCTGACAATCTCGTCGTTGTCACACTCGCCGAAAGTCGCCATCATGAAGACTTCGCGCTGAGTTTCGCCAAGCGTGGCGGCAAGCCGTCTGACGACATTGAGAGTCTCGCGGGTCTCGGTCGTGTCATTGCCTGAGACCGGACGGTCGGCGACCGAAAGGTCGGCATACTGCCGCCTGAGTCTGATTTTGTCGAGACAGACATTCTTGACGACTCGGAGACAAAACGCTTCATAGCTGCTTTTGTCGCCTATCTCATCGCGTTTCTCCCAGAGACGTGCCATCGACTCCTGGACGGCGTCACAGGCGTCTTCACTGTCGCCGAGCACCGCCGCTGCGATGCCGTACATGCGCCTGTAATGTGGCAATATGCTCTGTTTGAACTCCTCGCGGTTCACCTGTCAGTCGTTTGCTCTTGTTATCTTTTTGTTTACGTTTTATAATTAAGACGAACAAGTGCGTCCGGTGTGACAGTCAGAATCGCGAATATTCAAATTTTAACGTTTATTCACCAAGTTGTATTCCTTCGAGCAATTTTTCAGGTCCTTTGACGAGCATAACCATAAGCGAGCTGTCTTCGATAAGATTAATTTTCATCAGCACTGTTATATCATTTTCGTCTATTCTGACTATCCATCCGTCAACTGCGACGTCGTCATTTCTAAAGTCGATAAACTGAGGCGATGCCACTCCCGACAAAATCGAGTCGACAGCCTCACATGCCTCGTCGCCGTAACGAGCTATAGAGCCTTCATTTATATTACTATTGACACATTCTTGTTCAGGTACCTCAATTATCTCAAACACACCGTTGACTCCGGTGATTCGCTGAAAAATATCATCGAGTTCATTAGCCAATACCGGCATGACAAAAGCCGACAACAAAACAGCTACAATATATAAAGCCTTTCTCATCATCTGAAAAACTCTTTGAAAGAGGCTATTATATATTCATGATCGACGACCGACGCTGTCTCGCGCACCGAGTGCATGGCCCACAGAGCGGCACCCATATCGACACCGCGGAGGGCTATCTGCGATGTCAGTATGTTGCCGAGCGTCGAGCCGCCGGCCGAATCGCTGTGGTTTACAAAATACTGGCAGGGGACACCCGCGCGCTCGCATATCATCGAGTAGACCGCCGATGAATCGGCGTCGGTCATATATTTGCAGTTGGCATTTATCTTTATGACAGGACCACCTCCAAGACGGGGATGATTTGTCGGATCCTGCTTCTCGGCATAGTTGGGATGGACGCCGTGGGCGTTGTCGGCCGAAATCATGAATGAACGGGCGACCGCACGGAGATAGTCTTCGTTGTCGGCACCGAGTGCGCCGGCTATGCGGGTCAGCAGGTTTGCCAGTTCGGGCGATGCGGCTCCCTGCTTTGTTCCCGAGCCGGTCTCCTCGTTGTCGAAGATGGCCATGACGCGTGTCTGCGCGCAATCCGCGTCACTTTCTATCAGGGCGGTCATGGCCGAGTATGCCATCGAGAGGTCGTCGAGGCGTCCAGAGGTGATAAACTCGCCGCTGAGGCCGACGAGACATGCCGGTGTGGTATCATAGAGCGAGAGGTCGAAGTCGACGATGTCGTCAACGGCGATGTCGAGACGCTCGGCCAGAAGACACGGCAGGATGGTGTCGGGGTCGCCGCAGCCGTCAGCCATGGCGATGACAGGAAGCATGTCTTTCTGCTTCGACAGCGGGTTACCTTCATTGACCGAACGGTTGAAATGGATGGCGAGATGGGGTATCGTGAGAATCGGGCGGTCAAACCTGACATTCACCGCACGCGGACGGAGGATGTCGCCGCCACGCAGTATGACGCGCCCGGCAATCGAAAGCGGACGGTCAAACCATGTATAAAGTATCGGACCGCCATAGACCTCGGTATTGAGCTTGATGACGTCGCCGGCGGCACGCATCGCGGCCCGGGGCTTGATTCTGAAACCCGGCGAGTCACTGTGCGCCGAGATGATTCTGAATCCGTCAGAGGCCTCGCCGCTGCCGACTATAAAAGCGAAGACGGCCGAACCGTTTTTGGTTATATAATATTTGCCGCCGCGTTCGAGAGTCCAGCGGTCTGCCTGGTCGAGACGACGGAAACCGGCTTCATCAAGACGACGGCTTATTGTCTCGGCTGCAAGAAAATTGACCGGCGATGCATCGAGAAATGTCATCAGGTCGGCGATATGGCCTTTGAGGTCTATGGTCATTGCTTTATTTTATGGTATTAGAGAATTATTTATAACGGATCTGATTGAGCGCGCGGAGTACATTGCAGAGCTTCTGACTCCAGTAGTTGCCGAAATCCTCGCGCACTGCGCCGAGAGCGCTTTCTATCAGCTCGACGGGAGCGTCTCTGACAGTCTCGAGCAAGTTAAAGAAGACCTGGAAAAGGTCGGCAAGAGTCTCGGCGGCGCTCACGGCGATAGGAGTATCTGAATATTTCATATCCTCCTCGAAAACCTCAAGATAGGTGTCGTCTTCGCCAAGCAGTGTCTCCATGTCGCGGCGCATCGAGTCGTAATAGTCTTCATCAAGGGCGTCGTCGATATAGAAATCGCCCTCGAAACCGTGCATAGCCAGATCGGCGCCGGAGATATACAGACGTGGCAGCAGGCGCAGCATGGCAGCAAGAAATTCATCGCGCCCGGTCTCGGCTGCATGCTCGACAGCGGCGCAATATTCATTGCAGAGAGCAATGAAGGCTATGGCATTGGGCTTCAAACCCTGACGATCTTCACTCATTTTTTAGGCTGATAGAGTTTGTTGTCTTTGATATATTTGCTCACGCCCGGAGGCATGAAAAGAGTCATGTCTTTGCCACGCATGATGGCGTCGCGGATGAAGGTGCTCGAGAGATTGACCATCGGCGCGTCGACGACCTCGAGGCCGTCGACATATCTCGACTCGACGGGATAGCCCTGACGGGGATAGACAATGACACCGTATTCGTCAAGTATGCGTTCGTGTTCGCGCCACTGGTCGAAGAGCCGCCAGTTGTCGCTGCCGATGATGAGTTTGAACGTGCGTTTGGGATAACGCTTCGCCAAAAGGTCGAGAGTGTTTATCGTATATGACGGCCGCGGCATCGACAGCTCGATGTCGCAAGTCTCGATACGTTCAGTGTTCTTGGTTGCGATGGTTATCATCGCCAGTCGCTTGAGGTCGGGAATAAGGTCGCGCGCGTCTTTCAGCGGATTACGCGGAGACAAAGTCATCCAGACCTTGTCGACGAAACCCCACTGCACAAGATATGACGCGAGCATCATGTGTCCCATGTGGACGGGATTGAACGAGCCGCCGAGGATGCCGACGATTTCTTTCCTCTCAGTTCCTTCGGCCATGGTTTCAGGGATTCAGAAAGTTATCAATCAGACTGCGGACGGTCGCCACAGCTTCGTCAAGATTGTCATTGACGACACGACAGTCATATTCAGGCGCAAACGAGATTTCATACTCTGCCTTCTCGAGGCGCTCCTCGATTATATCGGGCGCGTCGGTACCGCGCGACACAAGTCGCTGGCGCAGGGTCGAGAGGTCGGGCGGCAGGATGAATATGGTAAGGGCCCGGTCACCGAAAATCTTCTTGACGTTGAGGCCGCCCTTGACATCTATGTCGAGGACGACATCGTCGCCCGCATCGATGCGGCGCTCGATCTCGCTGCGCAGCGTGCCGTAGAAGCGGCCGGGATAGACCTCTTCCCACTCGACAAAGCTATGCGCGGCGATGGCATCGCGAAATTCTTCGGTAGACAAGAAGTGATAGTGAACTCCGTCGACCTCGCCGGCTCGCGGAGAGCGGTTGGTGGCCGACACCGAGAATTTCAGGTCATAGTCACCACTGTCGAGGATAGTGTTGATGATGGTCGACTTGCCACAGCCTGAAGGAGCTGAAAGCACGATGATTTTTCCTTTTCTCTTTTCCATATTCTGTTTTGTTTCCTGTTACATTACATTGAGCACCTGCTCTTTGATCTGTTCGAGCTCGTCTTTCATCATGACGACGATTTTCTGCATCCCGGCGTGGTTGCTCTTCGAGCCGAGCGTATTGATTTCGCGTCCCATTTCCTGAGATATGAAACCGAGTTTTTTGCCCTGGCCGCCATGAGGGAGCGCCATGGTTTCGATGAAATATGCGAGATGCTGGCGCAGACGCTGTTTCTCTTCGTTGACGTCAAGTTTCTCGATGTAGAAAATCATCTCCTGCTCGAGACGGCCTTTGTCATAGTCAAGCACCGATATTTTTTTAAGTCCCTCTTCAAGACGCTCGCGTATACGTGGCACGCGTTCGGCCTCGTAAGGCTCGACCTTGGCAAGCAGGTCACCGATGCGTTCGATGCGCGATGCAAAGAAAGCCTCGAGCTTGACGCCCTCGGAGCGGCGGTGTTCCATCAGGGCGGCTACAGCACGGCGTGTGGCGTCGGCAAGAGCCTCGGCCTCCTCGGGACTGATGACGTCCTGACTTTCGGCATGGAATGTGTCGGGGAAGCGCAACAGAACGCTATACCAGTCGCTCGGCTGAGGAATGTCAAGTTCCTCTGAAGCCCTTACTATCTGATTCTTATAAGCCTTGAGCATCTCGACATTCAAAGTCGTGGCCGGCTCTGCGCCGATGTTTTCGGCAGTTATGATGAGATCGGTCTTGCCGCGCTCGAGCTCGGCGGCCACGATGTTGCGCAGCTCCGGCTCTTTCTCACGGAAACAGCCGGGAATTCTGACATTCAGATCGAGCTGCTTGGAGTTGAGCGATTTGACTTCAACCGTTATTTTTTTTGTCGGCGTGACTGCGACAGCCTTGCCGAAACCTGTCATCGAAAATAGCATACTATTATATCTTTTAGTAAAAGACAAAATTATATATTTTTTTTGAGACTTGACGCTCGTTTTTACTAAATTTGCACAGCAAAACAAAACCCCTGTATGGCTGTAATACTCAACATCGACACATCAACCAACGTATGCTCTACGGCTCTGACTGCCGAGGGTATGATACTCACCCACTTTGAAGACTTCAGCGGCCGCAACCACGCCGCCCTTCTCAGCGACTATATAAAAGGCTGTCTCGATTTCATCGAAGACAAGGAGCTCAGACTCGACGCCGTCGCCGTCAGCACAGGTCCCGGCAGCTATACCGGCCTGCGCATAGGCCTGAGCGAGGCCAAAGGCCTGGCCTACGCCCTCGACATACCGCTTATAGGCATCAACACCCTCGAACTGATGGCGACTCGCGTCATGTTCTCGACACTCGACATCGACCCCGAAAGCATATTCGTGCCGATGATTGACGCCAGACGCATGGAAGTCTTCACCGCCGCCTACGATTTCGCGCTCACTCCGCTGCTCGAGCCTCAGCCGCTGATACTCGACGGCGACAGCTACGCCGAACTGCTCGCCACGGGACGCCCCGTGCTTTTCTTCGGCAACGGCAGCGACAAGGCCCGCGACGTCATCAAAGCCGATAACGCTGTCTTCGTCCCTGACGTCACGCCCTTAGCTGTCGACATGATAGCTTTGGCCGAACGTAGCTATGCGCAGCGCAGTTTCATAGACACGGCCTACTCTACCCCCGAATATCTCAAAGATTTCCAGGCCACAAAAGCCAAACCGCTCCTCTGACACAACAGCGGCAGACTGAAAATATTACGGGCGTCCGGCTCTCGGTTGAGCGGACGCCCGTATTCTCTTATATATGTCAGTATCCTTAGAACAGCCAGGCGGCGGTTATCGTCCAGTATTTGTTCTTGCCGTCAATCTTCTCGCCCTGATAGCTCGACATTGTCTCGACAGCCTTTGTCATGCCGAGACCATAGCTCGCGCCGACCTGCAGGTGGGTAAAGAGCTGAAGACCCACACCGAAGTTCCAGGCTATATCAGTCTTTTTGTTACTGAAAGCCTCTGAGATGGCGCGTTTTGATGTCAGGAAAGCGAAGCTCGGACCGGTGAAGATATAGGGAGTGACAATCTTGCCGACTACAGGAAGACCGATTTTCCACTTGAAATTGATAGGAATCTCAATATAGTCACTGTTAGATTTCACGCCATCCTCATTCTTGAAATTGATGTCCTTGACACGGCGCACATACATCACCGACGCGTCAAAAGCAAGATTTACAACAGGGATGTTGAATTCAGCCATCAGACCGCCCGTGAAACCTGCGCGGTTATCAGAATTGAATACATCCTCGTTGAACTTCAGTGAGTTGACTTCGACACCCAGACGCGGACCGATGCGGAACTGCGCCGACGCTGCTGACGCCGTCATGACGACCATGACGAGGGCAACCAATACTCGTTTTAATGCTTTCATTGATTTGTAATTTTTATATTAGTTGAAACTTTTTTAACCTTTCGGCCACAAAGATAGTATTTTCGGCCAATCTGACAAAAAAATCGCAAACATTATCACACGACCGTACGTCTATATATTATATCTATATAATGTATACAAACAAAATTCAATATCGTTTAACCTCAAACATATCTCTCAAATCATGAACGCAAAAAGCAACACACTGACCGCTGTCATTTTTTTCATCGCAGGCATACTGCTTATCATCTTCAACGACCGCGTCAATCTTCTTGCCTGGGTATCGATACTCATCGGCGTCACATTCATTATACCGAGCGCCTACAGCCTCTATGTCAGTCTCACAGCCAAAGGTGACAGCTCGACCAAGACCCAACTGAGCATCATGTCGGTCGGCGGCCTTGTCCTCGGCCTGTGCATGTGTATCTTCCCGAATGTCTTCGCCGGCATTTTCGTCTATCTTTTCGCTGCGCTCCTGATTATCGGAGGCATCTATCACATGCTCATCATCGGCTATATGAGCAGGCCGCTCGTGCTGCCGGGCTATCTCTACGTCATACCGGCACTTATGATACTGTCAGGCGTCATCATTCTTTTCACGAGTCTTCGCGAGATCAATTCGGCAGTCGTGCTCATCACCGGCATCGCCCTCGTGCTGTCGGCTGTCAACACCATGCTCGAATACCGCAGCCGCCGCGCTCTAGCCAAAAGCACTGACCGATAATTTTTCAAACAAGTTTTTGTTGACACAGAAAAATATTTTGAAAAAAATTTGTATCTTTGCGCGCAATAAAATCTAAACATAATATTTATGTCTTTTATTGCAGATCGAGTAAAGATGGACGGTCTCACCTTCGACGACGTCCTTTTGATTCCGGCTTATTCGGAAGTTCTTCCCCGCAGTGTCAATCTTAAAACGCGCTTTTCGCGCAATATCACCCTCAACGTGCCCCTGGTTTCAGCAGCCATGGATACTGTGACAGAGGCCAGCATGGCTATCGCCATCGCCCGCGAAGGCGGCATCGGCGTCATACACAAAAACATGAGCATCGCCGAACAGGCGCGTCAGGTACACGCAGTCAAACGAGCCGAAAACGGCATGATCTATGACCCCGTGACCATCAAACGCGGCTCGACTGTCAGAGACGCCCTCGCCATGATGGAGGAATATCACATCGGCGGCATACCCGTCGTCGACGACAACAAGATGCTCGTCGGCATCGTCACCAACCGCGACCTGCGTTTCGAGCGCGACCCCGAGCGCAAGATTGACGAAGTGATGACATCAGAAAACCTTGTCACCACCAGTCAGTCGACAAACCTCGAAGAAGCCGCCGAAATACTCCAGCGCCACAAGATCGAAAAGCTGCCCGTCGTCGACAACAGCGGACGCCTTATCGGTCTTGTCACATATAAAGACATAACCAAAGCCAAAGACAAGCCCAACGCCTGCAAGGATTCGCTCGGACGCCTGCGCGTAGCCGCCGGCATAGGCGTCACTGCCGACTCGCTCGAGCGCGCCGCCGCCCTCGTCGAGGCAGGTGTCGACGCCATCGTCATCGACACAGCCCACGGCCATTCGAAAGGCGTTGTCGGGGTGCTTCGTCAGGTAAAAGAGAAATTCCCGCAGATTGACGTCGTCGTCGGCAACATCGCCACAGGCGACGCCGCTCGCTATCTCGTCGAAAACGGCGCCGACGGTGTCAAAGTAGGCATCGGCCCGGGTTCAATCTGCACGACACGCATCATCGCCGGTGTCGGCGTCCCGCAGCTGTCAGCCGTCTATGACGTCGCCAAAGCTCTCGAAGGTACCGACGTGCCCCTTATCGCCGACGGCGGCATCCGCTATTCGGGCGATATCGTCAAGGCTCTCGCTGCCGGCGCCCATTCAGTCATGCTCGGCGGCATGCTCGCCGGCGTCGAGGAGTCGCCCGGCGACACAATCATCTTCAACGGCCGCAAATATAAGTCTTACCGCGGCATGGGCTCGCTTGAGGCCATGGAGAAAGGTTCGAAAGACCGCTACTTCCAGGGCGGTGTCACCGACGCAAAGAAACTCGTGCCCGAAGGCATCGCAGCACGTGTACCCTACAAAGGCTCGCTCTATGAGTCTGTCTACCAGATGCTCGGCGGCCTCCGCGCCGGCATGGGCTACTGCGGTGCACCCGATATCGAAGCCCTTCACCACGCCAAATTCACCCGCATCACAAACGCCGGCGTCGCCGAAAGCCATCCCCACGACGTCGCCATCACAAGCGAGGCACCCAACTACAGCACATCACAGCATTGATGTCGAAATATATCTCCGCGCATGGCAGGCTCAGGCCCATACCGTGCGCGGATTTTTTACGCCGCAAAAAACAATAAAACAACCGGCCTCGCGTTTATTATAACGTATATTTGTAAAAACTCTGATCCACAATGAAAAAATACATTTTTAGCACTGCTGCCATCGTCGTCGGACTTTCAGTCTACGCCGCTTCGGCTGCCGCAGACGACCCGGTGCTGATGACTGTCAACAATCACGACATCAGACTCAGTGAGTTTGAGTATCTTTATAATAAGAACAACTCTCAGCAGCTCACAAAACAGCCGATTGACGAATATATCGGCATGTTTGTCGATTACAAGCTGAAAGTCGCCGACGCCGAGGCCGCCGGCATCGACACGACAGCCGCATTCCTCACGGAGTACAGCCAGTTCCGCAACGATCTGGCCGCACCGCTGCTCAAAGACCACGCAGTCGAGGATTCATTGTTGCGTCAGGCCTACTCACACTATACCGAAGACGTCAACGTAAGCCACATAATGTTCTATAACGACGACACGTCGGAAGAGAACGACGCACGTCTGCGCAGTCTCGCCGAATCAGTGCGCGACTCTGTCCTCGCCGGTGACATGACCTTCGACGAAGCTGCGGCACGATATTCTATCGACCGGGGCACCAAAGACCGCGGAGGCAAAATGGGCTGGCTCATCGCCGGACGTTATCCCTGGAACTTCGAGGTTGCGGCCTTCGACACCCCTGTAGGCTCTATATCTCACGCCGTAAACTCCGGTTACGGCTACCATATCATTAAAGTAAACGAACGCCGTCCGTCACGCGGCGAAGTCAAAGCCCGTCACATACTGAGACTCACCCGCGGCCTCAACGAAGAAGATGCCGCGCGTCAGGAGTCAGTCATAGACTCGATATATAACGCCATCATGGCCGGCGACGACTTTGCAGTAGTTGCAAAAAGCGAGTCACAGGACCCCGGCTCGGCACGCAACGGCGGCGACCTCGGCTGGTTTGGTTCGGGTGTCATGATTGCCGAATTCGACAGCGTGGCTTTCGCCACTCCGACGGGCGAGATTTCAAAACCGTTCAAGACCGCTTTCGGCTGGCACATCGTCCAGACAACCGACCGCCGTCCGACAGCGACATATGACGAAATGCTGCCCAAGCTCAAAGAAGCCATCGCCGGTGACAGCCGCGGCAATCTTGCCGCACGCAGCTCTCTGCGCCGCTTTGTCAAAAAATACAACTCTCACCTCATCGACAGCAATCTCGACCGCATCGAAGGCATGATTGCAGCCAATCCCGCAGGACTCGACTCGGCCATGAGAGCCACGCTCGCCGTCACCGACATTGACGTCGCCGAAGTCAACGGCAAACCGATAAAACTGAGCGAAGTAATGGCCGAGATGCCCGTTTCTGTGGCTCTCAGCGCCAAAAACGGACGTCAGCTCATCAGCTCGACCGCAGACGATATACTTGAGAAACGCACTCTCGAGTGTGCCGCCGAAGACCTCGCCCTGACCGACACAGACTACCGCAACCTCCTCAATGAATACCGCGACGGCATCCTCCTCTTCGAAATCTCCAACCGCAACGTCTGGGACAAAGCCAACAAAGACAAAGAAGGTCTCGAGAAATTCTTCAGAAAGAACATCAGGAACTATGCCTGGGACAAACCCCGTTTCAAAGGCTATATCATCTTCTCGACCAACGACTCGCTGCTCAACGCCGCCTACAACTACGCCGACTCGCTGCCGACAATCGACCCCGCCGTCTTTGCCCGCGACATGCGCGCCAAATTCGGCCGTGACCTCCGTGTCGAGCGCGTGATTGCGGCTCAGGGCGACAATCCCATCACCGACTATCTCGCTTTCGGCGCCGAGAAGCCCGTCAACGAAAAGACCCACTGGACCCACTACCGTGCCTTCCGCGGCGAAATGCTCGACGCCCCCCGTGAGGTCGCCGACGTCCGCGGCAAAGTGACGGCCGACTATCAGCAGTATCTCGAGAAAGAATGGCTCAAACGCCTCCACAAGAAATATAAAGTCAAAATAAACAAGAAAGTGCTTGACAGCATTTCAAAATGACAAAACGACATCTTATATCAGCGTGCTCAATCGCTGCCGTCATCGCGCTCGGGCTGCCATCGTGCAGCCCGGGCGTTGACGCTTCTCAAAGCGACGTTCTTGTCAGGCTCGGCAACACCGCGCTGACACGCGACGAACTCTGCCGCGACATGCCCCGAGGCCTGTCCGAACAGGACAGTCTGAAGTATTCACGCGCCTACATAGCCACTTGGATTGAAAACCGTCTTATAACCGAGGTCGCAGCCGACGAGATTGACACAAAAGAAATCGACCGCCTGACCGAAGACTACCGCCGGCAGCTCATAGCGCTCGAATACCGCCGTCTGATGTATGAGACACACGCAGGCAACGAACCCGTCGAAGACTCGCTGCGGGCCTACTACAACAGCCATAACCGCGAGTTTATCCTCGAACGTCCTCTGGTGAAAGGCATATATCTGAAAGTGCCCGACGACGCACCCAACCTCGCCGTCATCAAACGGCTCTACCGTTCGGGGCGCCGCGACGACATCGACCGTCTCGAGAAAGAAGTGCTCACCTCGGCGATACACTACGATTACTTCCGCGACAAATGGGTCGACTGGGAGCAGATCGAGTCCCACATACCCTATGACTTCGGCGCGTCGGGCGACAAATTCCTCAGCGGACGCACCCACTTCGAGACATCGGCAGGCGGATTCACTTATCTGCTCGAAATAAACGACCTTCTGCCTGCCGGAGCCATAATGCCGTTTGAAAACGCCAGACAGATGATAACCGACCGCCTCAACGCCAACCGCCGGCGTGAATACGACGAACGCCTCCGTCGCGATCTATATGACGAAGCGCTGAAATCGGGCAAACTCGAAATCTTTGTCGATAACGTTAAAAATGTGTAACAGACAGCCGTTAAAACGCCTCGCCGGACATTGATTGTGACAATTTAGCTTATCTTTGCAAGATAATCAAGACTTTCTTTATGAAACTGATAAGAACCATCACTATGCTTACGGGCCTGTTTGCCGCTCTCGGCGCAGGCGCACAGAACAATATCGCAGAAGAAGTCGCCTGGGTAATCGGCGACGAACCGATCTATAAGTCTGAGATCGAACGCGCCTATCAGGAAATGCAGCAAGACCGCGTGCCAATCAACGGTGACCCTTATTGCGTGATACCCGAACAGCTTGCCATCGAACGTCTCTTCCTTAATCAGGCCGACATCGACACTGTCGAAGTCCAGGAAGCAATGATACAGCAGCAGACCGACGCGCAGATGAACTTTCTGATTACCAACCTCGGCTCACGAGAGAAAGTCGAACAGTATTTCAGAAAGCCCTTCCCCGAAATCCGCGACTATTACGCCACCAATATGCGCAACCGCTACCGCATCAGCCAGGTGCGCAACAACCTCACCAAAAACCTCAAGGTTACACCGTCTGACGTGCGTCGCTACTTCGACCGTCTGCCGGCCGACAGCATCCCGTCCGTCCCCCTTCAGGTCGAGGTTCAGATCATCACGCTCAACCCCGTGATACCGCGCGAAGAGATTGACAACGTCAAAGCCCGTCTGCGCGACTACGCCGACCGTGTCAACCGCGGCGAGAGCGAATTCTCGACCCTTGCCATCCTCTACTCAGAGGCGCCCGAAGGTGTGCGCGGCGGCGAAATCGGCTTCATGGGCCGCGGTCAGCTTGTGCCCGAATATGCAGCAGTCGCCTTCAACCTCAATGACACTAAAAAAGTATCGAAGATTGTCGAGACCGAATACGGCTTCCACATCATACAGCTCATCGAGAAACGCGGCGACCGCATCAACACCCGCCATATACTCCTGCGTCCCAAAGTCGCCGAGAAAGATCTCATAACAGCCATCGAGCGACTCGACTCGGTCAGAGCCGACATCGTCAACGAAAAACGATTCACATTCGAAGAAGCCGCCCGCTATATCTCGCAGGACAAAGACACGCGCTACAGCAACGGCACGATGGTCAATGCCGAGACCGGTACGACTCGCTTCGAGATGTCACAGCTCCCGCAGGAAGTCGCCAAGGCCGTCGCCTCGCTTGAGCCGGGCCAGATTTCTGAGCCTTTCATCATGAAAGATCCCAAACGCGACCGCGACATCGTCGCCATGGTCAAACTGACGGCCCGTATCGACGCCCATACCGCCAACCTCGCCGACGACTATCAGCAGATTAAAAACATGTATGAGGAATCGGCCAGACAGAAGATCGTCGACGACTGGCTCGAAAAGAAAATCAACGAGACCTACGTCAGAATCGAAGACGGCTGGCGCGGGTGCGAGTTCCAGCACAAAGGCTGGATAAAGACTCGATAAAACACAAACGACACACCATTATGTCTGACAACGGCATAGAAACATCACGTAGCCGACGAGCCCTGAAACTCGTCGGTTTGTGCGCTTTAGCACTCGTGGCCGCCCCGCTCGTCATGCCGATATTCGGCAGAGACAAAAAAGGCAGCGACGTCATCATCGCGCCTCGCGTGCCGACAGCCGACCGCGCCTCGGGCAACCGTGTATTCCTCGAACGCGCCGACGTGCTCACCAAAAGCGACAACGACTCGTTTATGGTGCTCAACGGCAACGTCGAGTTTACCAAAGGCCCGATGTTCATGTACTGCGACAGCGCCCACTACTACCCCGACACAGAGTCGATGAACGCGTTCGGCAACGTCAGGATGGAACAAGGCGACACCCTCTTTGTCTACGCCGACGAGCTCGACTACAACGGCGCCACCGAGCTTGCCGTACTTTACGCCGACCCGGGCAAGAAAGTCAGGCTCATCAACCGCGATGTGATGCTCGAGACCGACGAATTCATCTATGACCTCTACGCCGATCTGGGATACTACAACGTCGGCGGCGTTCTCACCGACAAACAGAACCGCCTTTCGTCCCACGAAGGCGAGTATGTGCCCTCGACCAAAGAAGCCAACTTCTATGTCAACGTCCATCTCAACTCGAGATCTGAAAGCGACACTCTCGACATATTCACCGACACACTTTATTATAACACGGGCACACACATTGCCGAACTGTATTCGCCCAGCGAAATCATCAATGCCCGCGGCACGATATATACACGCGAAGGTGTCTACGAGACCGATTCAGACATCTGCAACCTCTACGACCGCTCGACAGTCGTCACCAATACAAACCAGACGCTCACAGCCGACACGATATATTACAACCGTCGCGCCGGCTATGGCGAGGCCCGTGGCGGCATGGTGTTGACCGACACAACGAAAAAGGTCATTATGACCGCCGATTACGGCTACTACAACGAATTGGCCGACAGTTCGTTCGCGACAGGCAGAGCGCTTATAAAAGAATACTCCGAGGGAGACACCCTCTATCTCCACGGCCGCTATATCGAGACATTCGCCCGACACGACACCGTCACTTTCGAGGCCGACACCGTCGCAGGCACACCTGCCGGCGAACGCATCGACACAACTCACGTCGCCGTGATATATCCCCGTGTGCGGTTCTACCGCAGCGACCTTCAGGGCATCTGCGACTCGATGAGAATGACCGAGGCCGACTCTACGCTGAGAATGTTCGTCAATCCGGTGATATGGAGCGAGAACCGACAGATATTCGGCAACGTCATCGAACTGCATTTCAACGATTCGACAGTCGACCGCGCGCGCCTGCCCGAATTCGGATTCACCGCCGAACATATCGAGGACGAATACTTCAATCAGATTTCAGGCAAAGAGATGGTCGCGTTCTTCGAAAACAGCGAACTGCGCCACCTCGATATCAGCGGCAACGTCGAGATAATAATGTACCCCGAAGAATCAGACTCGACCATTAATAAGCTCGTCTCTGCCCAAAGCAGTTTCCTCTCGGCAGATTTCAAAGGCCGCACGACTGAGAAAATCAAAATGTGGCCCGAGACGACCGGCGCTGCCACACCGTTGTTCATGGCTCGCAAAAGCCTGTTCTATCTGGCTAAATTCAAATGGTTTGAAGACATCAGACCGCTCAGGCCCGACGACGTTTTCATCGTTCCCGACGAGATGGAGGCCATAATGGTCGCACTCGGACGCAAACCCGCCGAGCCTGAAGACAGACAACCGGAAATATCAGACTTGTCAGGCTTGTCCGACACGCCCGACGAGTCTGACAAAACCGACAAAGACTAACCTGTGCACAAAACAATATGGAACTAACCGAAATCACCAACACCGACTTCGGAGGCGAACGTCCGCTGTTCGGCTCCAGAAATCTGTCACTCAAAAACGTCACAATACACGCCGGCGAGTCGGCGCTCAAAAACTGTGCGAACATCACCGCCGAAGACTGTCGCTTTGAAGGCAAATATCCCTTCTGGCATGTTGACGGCTTCACTGTCAGAAACTGTATCTTCACTCCAGGCGCCCGCGCCGCCCTGTGGTACTCCAAGAACCTTGTCATGAGCGACACTCTCGTCGAAGCCCCGAAAATGTTCCGCGAGATGGACAATCTGCGCCTCGAGCGAGTAAGAATTCCCGATGCGGCAGAAACTCTATGGCACTGCTCTGACGTGACTCTGCGCGATGTCGAAGTCGCCAACGCCGATTATCTCTTCATGCACTGCCGCAATATCGATATCGAACGTTATCGCCAGGACGGCAACTATTCGTTTCAATACTGCACCAACGTCGTGATACGCAATGCCGTCATCAATTCTAAAGACGCGTTCTGGAACACCGAAGACGTCACCGTCTATGACAGCGAACTCAACGGCGAGTATCTCGGCTGGCACTCTCACCGCCTCCACCTCGTAAGATGTAAGATTTCAGGCACACAACCGTTGTGTTACGCCTCAGACCTCGTGCTCGAAGACTGCACCTTCGCCCCTGACTGCGATCTCGCTTTCGAAGACTCGTCTGTCAAGGCCTCTATACTCTCGCCCGTGACATCGATAAAGAATCCGCGCACTGGCACAATCACACTGCCTTCGGTCGGCGAAATCATCAAGGATGGGTTCTGTCTCGCCCCCGCCGACTGTGAGATAATAACAAAAGACTGACTTTTTCTTATGGCTGAATTTGATTTTGACGCAGCTGTCGAGCGCCGCGGTACCTGCTCTTACAAATGGGATACGACTGCCGACGGCGTGCTGCCTATGTGGGTCGCTGACATGGACTTCAAGACGGCTCCGGTCATCATCGAGGCTCTGCGGCGGCGAGTCGACCACGGGGTCTTCGGCTATACTGCGGTGCCCGACGAGTATTACAAAGCTGTCGACAACTGGTTTTCACGGCGTCACGGCTATCATGTCGCACGCGAGAGCGTCATCTACGTTCCAGGCGTCGTTCCGGCGGTTTCGGCCATAATCAAGGCGCTCGTGAAACCGGGCGAAGGCGTCATCGTACAGACGCCGGTCTATAACTGCTTCTTTTCGTCGATACGCAATAACGGCTGTACCACAGTCGAAAACCGCCTGCGTCACATCGACTGCCCCGACGGCTCGTTCACTTACGAAATTGATTTCGACGATCTTGAGACAAAAGCCTCAGACCCGGCCAACCGTCTGCTGCTGCTCTGCAACCCGCATAATCCTGCCGGACGTGTATGGAGCCGCGACGATCTCGCCCGCATCGCCGACATCTGCCGCCGCAACGGCGTCGTCATCGTCAGCGACGAGATACACTGCGAACTGACAATACCCGGCTTCGACTTCGTCTCGATGGCCACCGTCACCGACGACGCCATCATCTGTTCGTCGCCGAGCAAGGCTTTCAATACAGCCGGCCTGCAGATTGCCAATATCATCGCCAACGACCCCGCGAAGCGCGCTCTCATCGACAAAGCCGTCAACATAAACGAAGTATGCGACGTCAACCCCTTCGGCGTTGTCGGCCTCATCGCAGCTTACAACGGGGGCGAACCGTGGCTCAACGCTCTTGTCGCCTATCTTCATGACAACTATCTGCTGACACGCGATTTCTTTGCCCGTGAACTGCCCGAGCTGCCGCTGGCACGTCTCGAAGCGACCTATCTCGTCTGGATTGACATCCGTGCATGTCACTGCGACGGCGACACGATTGAAGAACTTCTTGCCGACCACGACGGCATACTCGTCAACAGCGGCGCAATGTATGGCGACCGCAATTACATACGCCTCAACATAGCCACGCGCCGCGCCATGCTCTCCGAAGGACTGCATCGTCTCGCCCACGGTCTGAGAGCCTTGATTGACAGATAACACCACACAGACTATGGCCGACATATCACAGATACAAAGCGGCGAACGCATGAACCTCCGGCAGCAGATAGCGCTGACGGCCAAGCTGTCGTTGCCGGCCATTCTGGCCCAGCTGTCGAGCATACTGATGCAGTATATCGACGCCTCGATGGTCGGACGTCTCGGCGCCCAGCCAGCCGCATCGGTCGGACTGATGTCAAGCAGTCTGTGGCTCTTCTGGGGTGTCTGTTCGATGATAACGATGGGCTTCTCGGTGCAGGTCGCTCACCGCGTAGGCGCGAAAAACTATACCGATGCCCGGTCGGTGCTGCGTCAGGGCATAACATCGTGCATCGTCATAAGCCTCGTCATCACCACCGTCGGTCTTGCCATCGCCCGAAGCCTGCCGGTATGGCTCGGCGGCGACCCCGCAATCACCGGCGAGGCCGGCATATACTTCTCGGTTTTTGTCTGCGCCCTGCCGATGCTGACGCTCAATTATCTCGCCGGCGGCATGCTGCGCTGCGCCGGCAACATGAAAGTGCCGAGTCTGCTCAATGTCGGCATGTGTCTGATGGATGTCGTCTTCAACTTTTTCCTGATATTCCCGACACGCGCAGTCTCACTCTTCGGTTTCGACCTGACGATGCCGGGTGCCGGACTCGGAGTGCTCGGCGCCGCTCTCGGCACAGTCATGGCCGAATGTCTCACAGCCATGCTGATGCTCTATTATCTGTGCTACAGACAGAAAGGACTCGACATCGGCCATCATCGCAACGGCAGTTTCCGTCCGCGACGCGACGTGTTGCGTAACGCCTTTAAGATAGCCGCACCCATGACGGCCGAACACGCCATCTTCTGCGGCGCCCAGATCATGATAACCATCATCGTCGCCCCGCTCGGCGTCGTTGCCATCGCAGCCAACGCCTTTGCCGTCACGGCCGAAAGTCTTTGCTACATGCCTGGCTTCGGCATAGGCGACGCCGCCACGACCCTGGTGGGGCAAAGTCTCGGCGCCGGACGGCAGGATCTCGTGAAACGGTTCTGCCATATAACCGTCGGCATGGGCATGGCCGTCATGACCGTTATGGCGGTGATAATGTATCTCGCCGCACCGCTGATGATGAGTATAATGACCGACGACACGGCCATCAGCAGCCTCGGCACAGAGATTCTGCGCATCGAAGCCTGGGCCGAACCGATGTATGCGGCCTCGATTGTCGCCTACGGCGCTTTTGTGGGCGTCGGCGACACTCTTATCCCTGCAATAATGAATTTCGGCAGCATCTGGCTCGTCAGAATTCCTGTCGCCGCTCTGTTGGCGCCTACAGCCGGGTTGCGCGGCGTCTGGATTGCAATGTGCATAGAACTGACGTTCAGAGGTCTGATATTCCTTTGGCGTATGTTCGGCGGCTGGTGGTACAGAAACAAGAAGGCGACCTCGTCGTCGCCCGAGCTGCCCGTCACTGACCTCGAATAATTTCAGGCATAGAGGCCCATCGCGGCCGTTCGGCTGATTATATCGCCGAGTATGGGCGCCGGAGCCGACGGGTCGAGCGACTCGCCCCCGACGTTTATCACGGGGCTCTGGATTACACCATGGGGCATGATGCTCCTGAGAAATACGTAGACCTCCGGCAGAATATCGGCGTCGGGAGTCTCTTCGTTTGCCACGGTATAATTATAATAAATCAGCGACGCGAGATAGCTCAGTATCATCGCGCGATGACCGTCGGTGTCTATCTCGTCGAGCTGCGGCATCGTTTCGGCGAGCGACATGAAATTGTCTACCGCCGGGAACAGAAGTCTCAGGCGGCACTCGGCGTCGCAGTGTGAGGCGACATTATAGACCTCGAGCGTCAACAGCGCTGTTATGGCACAGTTGAAAGCCTCGACGTTAAGCGACGACGCCGAGAGCGATCTGACATGGTCTATGGCAGCCTCGATAAAACGACCGCAGACCTCGGCAGTATCGGCGCCCGACTGTATGGCCTTTCGCAATTCATTGTCGACAAGGGCAAGGGCCTCACCCGTCAGGCGCACCTCGTCGCCGTTTTCTATCATATTATTTTCCATCGGTTCTGAAACTTTTATATATTTCAAGACTGCGGCGGCGGTTGTCGGCGATGACAGGACGCAGATAATCCATGTCGATATATTGCGGACCGTTGCCGCGTCTGATCGGGAACGCCTTTGCTTTCATCTCCA
This sequence comes from uncultured Porphyromonadaceae bacterium, assembly GCA_902493335.1. Lineage (GTDB taxonomy): Bacteria > Bacteroidota > Bacteroidia > Bacteroidales > Muribaculaceae > CAG-873. The sequence goes on along the minus strand of CABUPJ010000021.1, from coordinate 14,647 downwards.
GCACTCGTAGACATTCGGGCGAATCGCCGTTGTCGACAGGACGCAGCTTCTCGGGGAGATTGTCGTATGTGACAGGCGTGATGACGGCGCATGGCGGATAGCCAAGAAGCGTCCACATCACCATATCGGCGGCATCGGCAGGCGCATTGACGCCCTCGATGACGATAGAAGCCGTCGACGAGCGGCGCGGCACGAAGTCGAGGTCGACGACCCAGCGCTCTGATCCGTCGGCATAATCGTGCCCTATAAGCGAGTGATAGAATGAACGGCTGACGCGCTCTGTGAGCAGCTCGGGTGATATTTTTCCCGCTGCTATCTCGTCAGCAAGCAAACGCCGCGTATTTTCATATCTAATATAGCCGTAACCGGCGTCCTCCTCTCCGCTGACCGAAAAGTTAGTGCGCACGATAAGCCCCTCGGGAACCTCGTCGGCATCAAAGCGTTTGTAACCGTAGTCGTCTGTCTCGAAATAGGCGGCTCCTCCGCGCGCATCAATCACGCCGAAGTTTGCCTGGACACCCATCGGTTTCGGCAGCGTGTCAAGCAGAGCGGCGAAATCGTCGGCCGTGCGGCAGCGTTTCAAGGCGAGAGCCATGACGGCACCCTCGCGGTCTTTATAGACAGCCGTGTCAGGCGCGAGGTTGTATGAGGCTGTGTTCATCACGGCAAAGCCTTCGCTGTTGAAACCCATCCAGGCGTCGGCCAAAGCCGAGTCGCCGCTGTTATAGAGAGCGATATAGCCGAACGAATCTTCGGCCGGCTCGACACGCTCGACAAAATTGCGCTCGGCGCTCGTGTCGCGGTGTTTCCACAGCAGCGGACGCCCCGTGGCGCTCGCCCGGGCCGAAACCACCATCGACGTGCACGCCGCGCCATCAACGACAGCCGTCAGAGCCATACATATAAGAAAGAATAGTTTTTTCATCATAGCACAAAGTTACTAATTATTTATAAAATCATATAACAGCATCCTGTAGACAGGTTCCGGGACAAAAACCGTATTCAAGCGTGCGCCGATTTTATCCTCGCTTATCACAACCGAATCCACGGTATAATCTTTTTTGAGATAGACGATTTTTTTAGGCTTACCTACATATGATGCGATTAGTTCAGGCGTAAACAATGTTGAGTCAGATATACTCCAATCATTACATTTCAAGACAATAAAGCCCTCGGTGACACCTTTATTTATTAGAGCCGAAGGGGTATCTGCACTCGTCATCGGTGTAGCAAATGTCAGCAGCTTAGTACTGTTTTTGGGAAATTCTTTATACTGGGTATAAGTCGTAGCGGTTGGGAAATTATCGTCTATACCGGCATATTTTTTATAGGCTTTCAGGAACAACAAATCGCAAAAATTCAATGTCGGCATTGATTTGAAATTATCGTTCAAAATTTGCGCGGTCTCAGATAAGCCATTTATCGAATCTGAATCAATTATAAGGCGATTGGCCATATCTATTCGATTGCTCAAAAGAATAGAAGCGATATCAAGCCGATAGGGACTTAACCGGCGATAATCGCCTAAATATAAGTGATTCATCTTAATATTAATCTTTTCGACATCATACTTATCGGCCTCGTTGGGATGCTCTTTATCAAATGAGAGATAATTGGCAATGACTTCATTGACATAATCACTATCGCCAAAATACAAACATGCCAATTCAAGGCTCTCTTCAAAATCGTGATTTAAACTAATATATGAAGCAAGGGCATACAACTGACATATATGATGATACAGATAATCATAATATCTCGAATATTCAGCACTATGTCCATTGTTCAACCACTGCTGAAGTAGTCGGTTGATGAAGTTCATCGGCTTATATTCGCCCCTATCGCAGACTATTTCTTTAAAAATATTCTTAGCTGCAATTGTATCTCCCTTTTTGACCAAAATCCCGGCTCTATGATATTCAGTGAATACATTCTTATCATAAGTATCTTCATAGCTGTCGAGTGCCATCATTGCCGAATCAAACAAATTTAAATTTTCATATTCAAAAATAATCCGGCTCCTGATCAGTCTTTCTTCGTTTCTATACAGCCCACTATTCTCCAGCAATTTATTTAGCATTACAATCCTTTTATCCGCATCAGGCAACGAATCTATATGTTGTTGTAAAACCGCATTTTCATGACGATGTTTTTCGTCTTGAGAATCAGACCAGCGAATCCATATAACCAAAGCTACTAATATTAGTATCGGTATAATACAACCGAGATGTGCGGGCTTTTTCATTCGATAATCAGCTGACGGTTAACGCTGCTATATTTATAATTAATGACATTTTGCCAGAACGACAACTTTTCGATATTATCCCGAATTATTTTTGTTCTATATCTTGGGAATATCATTCTTTCGACAGTGCATCCGAGACCGACCCCGGCGACAACTGCGACAGCCGCGCCGATATATGCAAGATACTGTTTACCGTTATGCGGCTTATATTTCGACTTCATTATCTGATATATCCAGGCGACGGCAGTACTCCAGAATCCGACTTTGAAAGCGGCATTCTCCGAGATGGAGATTGAATGGGCGTTATCGTGTGACATCGATATTTTCGTTATATCCGAATTCTCAGGATTATAGCTCACAAATGTATTATGTGATATCGGGTAATAAAAAACACCGTTTTGTTCGTAGACATGGTCGGCGGCCTCAGCCACGGCATCTTCATAAGAGGTGAAATTGTTGTCATAGACATACATTCCAATCCCAGAAAGCAGGCTGACGACAAGATAAATCGAAATAACAGCCAAAGGGAATGCAATCCAGTCTTTCAGACTTGTCGTCCTCTTTTTTGTAAATTCATGCAATTTGTTTTTCAACGCCAAAGGATCTTCGGCATGCGCTATAATTGAATTCTGCAGCTTTAATGACTTCAAATCATTGGGGAACGCGATAGTAGTGATATCTATATCATCGTATAAAACCGGAATAATAGTAAGATTTTTATTTATAGCTCTGCGTATTTCTTCATAATAATAGTCAATCTCATTTGAATCGACCTTCTCAACAAAAGAATTTTCTGAAACCAGAAGCACGAAATATTTGGATGTTGACAAGGCTTCTTCAATATAGTCGGGAAAGGGGCCTTGATGAATCTCATGTGTGTCAAGAAAAATGCGATTATCATCAAACCATTCTGTAAGGTATGAACGGATTAAGGTAGCCCGGTCTGCCGAATCCGAACGCCGATAACTTATAAATATATCATACTGACCTTTACCTGCCATAATTTTTTACGTATTAGTTGGCTACATTATTTCGTTTCAGCATTGCCGATGTCTTTTGGGCAAATTTAATATTTTTAATTCAAACTATCTTTAGAATTATTGGCAGTTTTTTCACTATTTCAACCGTAGAAACAAGTATTCTTACTATTTTTGTAAGAAGAATTTGTATAAAACTTATGAGCAAAACGTCGAATTACCTTGGCAGCAGCCGCAACATCGGCAGCGCCGGCAAACTCGAAGGCAAAATATATCTGCTGACTGTCTTTGAGGCCGAAGAAGAATGGGCCTACGAAGACAAGATGAAATATTATCAGAAAATACGCGAAGCCCAACGCTGGCTTATAAACGAGGCACGCCGCTACGGCAAGAACATATCTTTTGAAGACGGTTGTTTCGGCCTTGAGGAGACAATCATCATTCCCGACATTAAAGTCGGCGCCGGCACAGGCAACGAGAACGTCGACATCATCGAGCCGATACTTATAAAACTCGGCTACAAAGGCAACCTCGACTTTATGGAATGGGTTAGGGCAAACATCGACTGCGACCACTGCGTCGTTCTTGTCGTCGTCAACAAGGCCGGGCGGTCTTATGCGCTGTCACACTGCGAAAAAACCGCTCCGAAATTCTACCTCGAGAGCTGTTTTCTCCACACGCGCTATAGCTCGGGCCAACCGGCCTACCCCGCCTCTATAGCCCATGAGATATGCCACTGCTTCGGTGCCTGGGACCTGTATGACACGTGGCAGACATCTCAGGAAATCGACCGCCTGGCCTCTCTCCATTATCCCAACTCGATAATGCACCGTCTCGACGCCGACATCAACCGTCTGACAATCGACGAGGTGACAGCCTGGCGCGTCGGCCTGACCGAAACCCACCACGACTTTTTCGACAACTTCGCTCCATCGACCGAAAGACAATGAAAAAAGACAAGAAATATATTTTCGAGATGCCAATCAAAGTGCGCGACTACGAAGTCGACTCCGAGGGCATCGTCAACAACGCCATCTACCTCCACTACCTCGAGCACACCCGCCACGAGTTCTGCGAGAGCGCCGGACTGTCGTTCAGGAAAATGCACTATGACGGCATTGATCCGGTGCTGTCGCGTGTCGAGATTGACTACCTCAGCCCTCTCGGTCTCGGGCAGGAGATGGTGAGTTGCCTCAATTTCAAGCGCAAAGGCGTACGGTTTATCTTCGAGCAGGACATCTATAAACCCGACGGCACACCAGTCGTCAAGGCCAAAGTGACCGTCGCATGCCTTGAGAACGGCCGCCTGAGCCGTGGCGAACGCCTCGCCGAAGCCTTCAAAGACTATCTCGCAGATGACTGACAGCCCGCTGACATATAAAATCGCGTTCTCATCGCTCCGGGGCATCAATGTCGCCACAGGGCGGCGCCTGCTCGGTACCGTCGGCTCGCCTGAAAACTTTTTCAGACTGTCTGACAGCGAGCTTGCCGCATCAACCGGCCTCGACAGAGCGCTGACCGACAGCGCATACCGCCGCCGGCTGCTCGACTCAGCGTCGACAGAGACGACTTTTGTCGACACAAACCATATCAGGACGATGTTCTTCGACGACAGCGCTTATCCGGCACGTTTAGGCGAGTGCGACGATGCGCCGGCGATGCTCTACAGCGTCGGCGACTGTAATCTCGACGCACGACACGTTGTCGCCATTGTCGGCACCCGTCGCGCCACAGCCTATGGAATACGCTTCACCTCGGAACTCGTCGCAGCATTGGCCGAAAAGCTCGATGACCTTCTGATTGTCAGCGGCCTGGCCTACGGCATAGACATCGCCGCCCACCGGGCAGCCCTTGACGCCGGCACGCCCACAGTCGCTGTCGTTGCCCACGGTCTCAACACCATCTACCCGGCCGAGCACCGCATGACAGCCCGCAAGATGGTCGCTGACGGAGGTGCGATTGTCTCGGAATATCGCTCGGATTCGGCGACACATCCCGGCAATTTCCTCGCCCGCAACCGCATCGTCGCCGGCCTGAGCGACTGTGTCATCATCGTCGAGAGCGACCTCCGCGGAGGCGCCATGACGACGGCCCGGCTCGGCGCGGCCTACAACCGTGAAGTGATGGCCGTCCCCGGACGCACGACCGACCGTTACAGCCGCGGATGCAACCGGCTGATTGCCGACCAGACCGCACGCATCATCACATCGGCCGACGACCTTATAGCCGCCATGGGCTGGCGGGAGCGTCAGCCCGAAGGCACTCAGCAGACCCTGACTCTCGAGCTTGACCCTGAAAGCTCCCGCGTCGTCGCCTTCATAGCCTCCAGTCCCGGTGCCACAGTCAACGACATCTGCGCCGCCCTCGCCATGCCTTACAGCCGCCTGAGCGCCCTGCTCTTCGACCTCGAGATGTCTGACACGGTCACGGCATTGCCCGGAGGCAGATATGAGATAATGAAACAGATCTGAAACGCCACGACGCAACATCCGGCCCGTCGCCGACGTTTAAGTAAAAAACAAATTTCTAACAACATAAAACATCAAACAGCCATGACAAAACAATTCATACCCGAGTCTGAGCTCATCATCAACCCCGACGGCACAGTCTTCCATCTCCATCTGAGTCCATCGCAGCTGACCGACAACATCATTCTTGTCGGCGATCCCGGCCGCGTCAACATGGTAGCCGAATTTTTCGACACCATCGACTACGACGTCAGCTCACGCGAATTCCACACCATCGGCGGCACATACAAAGGCCGTCCCATCATGTGCCTCAGCCACGGTATCGGCCCCGACAACATCGACATCGTCATCAACGAACTCGACGCCCTCGCCAACATCGACTTCATGACACGCGAAGTCAAAGACACACCGCGTGTACTGACCCTCGTCAGAATCGGCACATCGGGCGCACTTCAGCCCGAACTCAGCCTCGGCACCCCCGTTATCGCCGAGAAGGCAATCGGCTTTGACGGCGTGCTCAACTACTACGCAGGCCGCAACGAAATCGCCGACCACGACTTCGAGCACGCCTTCTGCCACCATGTCAAATGGAATCCGCTCTGGGCCAAACCTTACGTCGTAGATGCCGACGCCGAACTGGTCGACCGCATCGCCGGTGACGACATGGTGCGCGGCAATACCATATCGGCCGTAGGTTTCTACGGACCGCAGGGACGCCGCCTCAGACTGCCCCTCGCCAACCCCGACCTCAACGGTCTGATCGAGTCGTTCGAATACAAAGGACGTCATGTCACAAACTACGAAATGGAAAGCGCGCCCCTTCAGGGACTTTCACGTCTGATGGGACACAAAGCCATGACAGTCTGCTCGATTATCGCCAACCGTTTCAACACCGTCGCCAATCCAAACTACAAATCGGGCATACGCGACCTCGTCGCCACTGTTCTCGAACGCATCTGACAACTGACGGCAAAGACAACAAACGAAGCCGCAGACTGCCCGCGACGCGGTCTGCGGCTTTTATTTTAGAAAACACGTTTTTTTTATTATCTTTGCCTCTGTTTAACTCGATCCGACAATGAAAACTTCTGTGATATTACGCTTTGTCATTCTCGGCGCACTGTGGCTGCTTCTGGTTTACGCCATGGTGAAGTCGACCCCGACATTCACACTCTATCAAGCCTTTGTCATTGTCGCATCAGGTATAATTGTTTTTGTGCCTCTATATAAAAAATATGTCAGAAACAACCGTAAATGATTCGGTCGGCGCGACACTTCTGTCAAAAATCGACAGTCCGGCCGATCTCCGGCGCCTCGCGCCCGAACAGCTGCCTCAGGTATGCGACGAGATACGCCGTTTTCTGATTGACTCACTGTCGGTCAATCCCGGTCACTTCGCGTCAAGCATGGGTTCGGTCGAGCTGACCGTCGCGCTGCATTATGTCTTCAACACACCATACGACCGCATAGTCTGGGACGTCGGCCATCAGGCCTACGGCCACAAACTGCTGACAGGCCGTCGCGACGCCTTTGTCAGCAACCGCCGTCTGGGCGGACTGAGCGGCTTTCCCAATCCGGCCGAAAGCCTGTATGACACATTCACGGCCGGACACGCCTCCAACTCGATATCGGCGGCTCTCGGCATGGCCATTGCCTCACGGCTCAATGGCGATGCCCCCCTACGCAATGTCGTCGCTGTCATCGGCGACGCCTCGATAAGCGGCGGCCTTGCCTTCGAAGGCATAAACAACGCGGCTAACACGCCCAACAACCTGCTCATCATCCTCAACGACAATGATATGTCAATCGACCGCAATGTCGGTTCGCTCAACTCATATCTTGCCCATCTCACAACGAGCAAAGCCTATAACAACCTGCGCTACCGCACATTCAGGCTTCTCAAGAAGTTCCATCTGATTACCGACCGCCGCCGAGGCACGATACTGCGGTTCAACAACAGCATCAAATCGCTCGTAAGCCATCAGCAGAACATCTTCGAGGGCCTCAACATAAGATATTTCGGACCGTTCGACGGCCACGACCTGCCGACGATAGTCAGAGTCCTCACCGACATACGCGACATGAACGGTCCGCGCATCCTCCATCTGCGCACTGTCAAGGGCAAAGGCTACGCCCCCGCCGAGAAAGACCCGGCGTCATGGCACGCTCCCGGCAAATTCGACCCCGCGACAGGCGTGCGCGCCGAGACTCTCCCCTCGGCCGACAAACGCCTTAAATATCAGGATGTCTTCGGCAACACTCTTCTCGAACTCGCCCGTGCCAATGACAGGATTGTCGCCGTCACAGCCGCCATGCCGAGCGGTACATCCATCTCGACGATGCAGGCCGAGATGCCCGACCGCGTCTTCGACGTCGGCATATCGGAAGGCCACGCCGTCACCTTTGCCGGAGGCATGGCTAAAGACGGACTCAAACCATTTGTCGGCATATACTCGAGCTTCCTCCAGCGAGGCTACGACCATATAATCCACGATGTGGCGATACAGAAGCTCCCCGTTGTCTTCTGCCTTGACCGCGCCGGGCTCGTAGGCGAAGACGGCGCCACTCATCACGGCGCCTTCGACCTCGCATATCTGCGCACCATCCCGGGCCTCATAGTTGCCGCTCCCGCCGACGAACACATGCTCCGTCATCTGCTCTACACAGCCTCGCTCACCGACGACGCCCCGATGGCTATACGCTATCCGCGCGGCAAAGGCGAGAACGCCGACTGGCACTGCGAGATGAAACGACTCGAAATCGGCCGCGGACGCTGCCTCCGCGAAGGACGCGACGTCACAGTGCTGAGTATCGGCACCGTCGCCGCAGACGTCCGCCGGGCCCTTGACCGCGCCGCTGACGAAGGCATCAGCGCAGCCCACTACGACATGGTATTCCTGAAACCTCTCGACACAGCCATACTCGAAGAAGCGGCCCGCTCGGGGGCACCTGTCATCACCGTCGAAGACGGCACTGTCAACGGCGGCCTCGGCGGAGCCGTCGCCGAATGGTTCGCCGCCAACGCCCCTGCCGTCGAAGTGACACGCCTCGGCATACCCGACCGCTTCATAACACAAGGCACTCCCGCCGAGCTGAAACACCTCTGCGGCTATGACTGTGACGCCATCTACGATGCCGTCACGAGTAAAGTACGGACTAAAAACTCAGAAAAATGAAAATCGTCATCGCAGGCGCCGGCGAAGTCGGCTCTCATCTCGCCAAACTCCTGTCGACCGAAGAACAGGAGATAACGCTCATAGACGAGAATGTCTCGCGCCTCGAGACACTCGACGCCAACTATAACCTGCTGACCGTCGTTGGCAATCCCACGTCGTTCAAATCCCTGCGCGAGGCTCGCGTGGGTTCGTGCGATCTCTTTATAGCCGTTACTCCCCATGAGACCAACAACGTCGTTGCCTGCTCGATGGCAAAGACCCTCGGTGCGGCGGTCACTGTCGCCCGCATCGACAACTACGACTACATGGAACCCCGCAACCGGCAGTTTGTCACCCGCATGGGCGTCGACCGGCTCATATATCCCGAACACCTTGCAGCACAGGAGATAATCACCGCGCTCAACCATTCATGGGTAAGACACTGGTTTGAACTCCATGACGGCGAGATCATACTCGTCGGAGTGCGGCTGCGCGCGGGCGCTCCAATTGTCGGACAGCACCTCAAAGACATAGCCTCGACAAACCGTCACTTCCACGTCTCGGCCATCAAACGCAACAACGAGACCATCATCCCGCGAGGCGACGACTCGATTGATGCCGGCGACATACTCTATATCACAACCACGCGCGACTACGTCAACGACCTGCTCACTCTCACCGGCAAGACCGACCGCCGTATACGCAAAGTGCTCGTCATGGGTGGCTCGAAGATTGCCGTGCGTCTGGCCAATCTGGCAGGCGAAAGATTCAAGATCAAAATTATAGACAACGACTTCAACACCTGTCACGAACTGCCGCGCAAGTGCGAGTTTGCCGAGATAATCTGCGGCGACGGCCGTGACATCGACCTGCTGACCGAAGCCGGCATCGATGACACCGACGCCTTTATCGCCCTGACAGACAGCTCCGAGACCAACATCCTCGCCTGTCTGACAGCAAAAGAGTTCGGCGTCAAAAAAACCATAGCCGAGGTCGAGAACCTACAGTTCATCTCGCAGGCCGAAAACCTCAACATCGGCACCATCATCAACAAAAAACTGCTGGCGTCAAGCTCTATCTTCCAATTGCTCCTCGACGCCGACTCATCGACATCCAAATGCCTTGCCCTCAGTGACGCCGAAGTCGCCGAGCTCGAAGTCAAACCCGACTCAAAGATAACACGCGCTCCCGTCAAAGACCTCAGGCTGTCGCGCGACCTGACTCTCGCCGGCCTGATACGCGACGGCAAAGGCATGCTCATTTCAGGCAACACCGTCTTCCAGCCCGGCGACCACGTGCTCGTCTTCTTCCTGTCGGGCGCCATCCATAAAGTCGAACGCCTTTTTAACTGACCCCCAACGTGAAACACAGCGAACGTCAATTCATCAACATACTCATGATCATCCGCATCACCGGCTGGCTGCTGATGATCGAGTCGCTGTTCATGCTCCTGCCCACAATAACCTGCCTCATCTATGACGAGGCAGACATCATGCCCTTCGGCATAACCGCCGCAGTCACAGCCATAACCGGCTTCTGCCTGACGCGCTACATACGTCCCCACAGCCACAAGACCGGCAAACGCGAGGGATTCCTGCTGACATCAATCGTCTGGATAGTCTTCTCCATCTTCGGCATGATGCCGTTCATCTTCAGCTCGACGCCCGTATCGGTCAGCGACGCCTTCTTCGAGGCCATGTCGGGCTTCACCACCACCGGAGCGTCAGTGCTCGACTCGATCGAGAACATGAGCCACGGCATACAGATCTGGCGCGCCATGATGCAGTGGATCGGCGGCATGGGTATCATACTCTTCACCCTCGCCGTCATACCGATGCTCAACTCGTCAGGCGGCATGCAGATGTTCAATGCCGAAGTCACCGGCATCACCCACGACAAACTGCGTCCCCGCGTGAGCCAGACAGCCAAGACCCTCTGGGGCGTCTACCTGCTGCTCACCATAGCGCTCATATTCCTGCTATGGCTCGGTCCGATGAATTTCTTCGAAAGCGTCTGCCACGCTTTCGGCGCCATCTCGACCGGCGGATTCTCGACCGAAGCAGGCTCGATTGCCGCATACAACTCCGTCTACGTCAAAGTAGTCCTGACTATATTCATGTTTCTCGGCGGCGTCAACTTCGCCCTCATTTACAAAGCCATGTGCGGCAACTTCAACGACGTCCAGCGAAACGACGTCTTCCGCACCTACGTCCTCTCGATAGCAGCCTTCCTTGTGCTGTTTGTCTTCACGATTATCTCGCGCGGACAATTCCACACATGGCAGGACATCACCATCGACCCACTCTTCCAGATTGTCTCGACCATGACCTCGACCGGATTCTCCGCCACCAACTACGAAAACTGGGGGCCGTTTGTCATGTCGCTGATGTTCTTCATGATGTTTTTCGGCGCCTGCGCCGGCTCGACCAGCGGCGGCGCGAAACTCGACCGCCTCTTATATCTCCTTAAAAACTGTCGTAACGAACTCTACCGCTGCATCTATCCGCGCTCGATAATGTCGGTGCGCATCAACGACCGCGTCATCAACCCCGACATCGTCAGCAAAGTCATCGCCTTTCTCTGCATCTACACCCTGCTCATCGGTGTCGGCGGAGTCGTCCTCTCGGCTTTCGACATCCCGATTTTCGACTCATTCTTCTCAGCCTTCTCAGCTATATCCAACACAGGCCTCGGAGCCGGCATCACAGGCTACGGAGGCTCCTACGAACTGCTGCCCGACGTCGGCAAATGGGTCCTGTCGATACTCATGCTCATCGGCCGTCTCGAGATTTTCACAGTCCTGCTCATCTTCACACCCGCATTCTGGCGTAAATGACAACATGACATTAACAGTGGTTAAATCAAACAAAAAGGCGTTGCATAATGTTGAGGAAATATATACGACATCAACCCCTCCGTCTACTATGAAACACCCGTTAATCATCATAATACTCGCTATCCTCATCCCCTTCGCGTTCACCGGCTGCCAGAGCAGCGACGCGTGGGACTCGCTTCCCGACCCTATCGCCCGCTTCGTCGCCCAGTATTTCCCCAACACCGGCGTGTCGTCATACAGCGCCAACGACGGCAGCTATCATGTGAAACTCTCAGGCGCGCCCGCCCTTACATTCGACTCCGACTACCAGTGGACCGACATAAACGGCCGGGGCAACACCCTCCCCGAAGTGCTCCTCTTCGACCAGTTGCCGCCCGCACTCTATAACTACCTCAGCGAGACCGAACGCCTCGACCGCGTCTACAGCATGTCGCGCGACAAACACACCTACGCCGTCGTCACAACCGACACCGACCTCACCTACAACATCGACACCGGCCGCATCACCGGCCGCAAATAATCCCACTTCGCCAGCAGCATAATTAATAAATTCCAACCGCTTTTTTTTGTAAAATTTCTTATCTTTGCAAGACCGGCTGAGGATAGATTATGGAAAATTTCAATAAATACGACGACGATATAGCATATTTCATAGCTTTCTGTATCGAATCATATAAAAACGCCAACGGTATGAATGGCGCCGAAGTATCGCATCTTTTCAGTGAAACCGGTCTGACCGATTTCCTTGCAAAGAACTTCGAGACACTTCATTCACAGAGTCCCCGATGGATTCTGGAAGAAATCAATGAATACCTTTCAACCATCAATAAATAAGGCATGAAACTATACCATGGCAGCATTGACTGCGTTGAATCTCCCGAAATAAGAATACCTAATCGCACTCTTGATTACGGGGCAGGTTTTTATCTGACATCATCACATGAACAAGCCGAGAACTGGGTAAGGCGGAAATTTAAAGGTAGTATCGTCAGCGGCTGGCTAAATGTCTATGAATATAATCCTGACACAGAATCTGAACTCTCAGTCCTTTCATTCGACAAACCAGACGAACAATGGCTTGATTTCGTCATGGCAAACCGCATGGATAAGAATTTTATTCACAGCTATGATATCGTCAAAGGTCCTGTAGCCAATGACCGTGTTTATGCATCATTCGCTCTTTATGAAGCCGGTCTTTTAAATAAAGATGCCCTCATTACCGAACTCAGAACTTATAAGCTCGTTAATCAAATACTACTTCACACTGAGGCTTCATTGAAATCTATTCAATTCATTAAAGCAGAGAAACTACTAAAATGACCGACCGAAAAATCACATCTCAGAATTTATACTTGCTCCTTCCCGGCAAAGTGAGCAGAATGGCAGTAATGTATGCCTCTGATTTCGGATTGACTATCACAGAGGCACTGAACAGAATATACCGGTCGGAAACCTACCGCCAGCTTGAAGACGAAGAGACCAAATTATGGCACTACGGCCCCGTCGCCCTCTATCAAATGTTCCTGGAACAGCATTAAGTTTACAACAAATTTATGTTGGAAGTAAACTTATCAAAAATTTGCTTGCGAAAATAATAATTATTAAATTTGCCACACTAACCGCCGCAGAAGCCTCTTAATAGGCAGCGGATTGGTTAGGCCTGTCACTCAGACAGGCAACGACATATTAAGATAAAAGCGTTTACTCGACGCTCTTCCTTGACATCTGGAAATCTGGAAAATTTCAAATCGTAGTCAGGAGTGAGACAACAGTAGATGCCTGTGTGAATATGTAACAATTGTATTGTCTGACGTGCGAACGCCAGACAATATCTGATTCATATTCCGCGTGAGGCTTCTGCGTTGTCCGTTCAACTACGATGGGCAATTCCAGAGCCTCCAGGTGTGGGACGGACAACAAGTAATGTTCTCACGCTTTTTTTGTGCAATTTTATCAAGTATTACCCGGCTTGTCAGAGAGCAGTGAGCCTTAAACTCAAGTTGCGCCCGACACGAACATAGGGTAGTAAATCTCATGAAACAGTTTATCGTTACAGTCATGGCGCTCCTGATTTCAGGGAGTTCTGTTATATGCCATGCACAAAAAAAGAAAGAACTCGGCGAACCGGTCTTCCAGGAAGCGAGTGCACGAGAAGACTCACCCGCAATCGGAGCGATCGTGATTCCCGAACTTGCAGACCTCGAAATGATTAATACCTCACGAGAAAGCTACGGTCCGTATGAATACAGTCTTGTAAAAGACGTAAACGCCATGACAGCCCCTGAACTCGAGACAGCAAAATCAATAGCACTGCAAAAAGCCGCGATAGAAGCCGGCGCAGACGTCATCATCGAACCGCTCTACACCTCGACTGTCTACGACAAAGACTCAAAGACATTATGGGTACAACTGTCAGGCTATCCCGCCAAATACGTCAATTTCAGAAAAATGACTAACGCTGACATCGAACTCGTCAAAGTCCTTTATCCCAACGGAGGCATCATACGACGCGCAGAACATATAATTACGACAGCACACAACGAATCAAAATAATCAATTTCAAAAAATATAGCAATGAAAAAGTACATCACATTAACATTAGTAGCGCTTATCGCATTTGCAACTACTGCGCAGGTACGCACCAGCCGCACGTTCTCACACAAAAAAACAAAAACCGAATGGCTCATACGAGCAGGCTTTAACGTCAACAGCCTCAGCGGTGTAGATTTTGATGGAAACGAGGACCTAAATATGAAGTCAAAAACAGGCTTTAATGTCGACTTCGGATTTAACCGCTATTTCGGTCAGTCAAACGGCTATTGGGGAATGGAACTTGGTGTCGGTTCACGCGGATTCAAAATTGAAAACAGCGACTATGACGATTACGACGCATCTTATACGGGCTATAATGGGCACAATCCGAAAACACGGTGCATTTGTTAAATTGGGACAAATGGAATGTTAAA
>CABUPJ010000020.1 GCA_902493335.1 uncultured Porphyromonadaceae bacterium | reverse complement strand
AGCGGCGGAAGTGATATGTGTAGATTGCGCTTTTCATCGTCGCTGCAAAGATAAGGGTGGCTTGCCTCGGGTTTTGCTACTAAAAGCGTAGTTGGATGCAATTTTAGAAATGCACAATGCACAATTCACAATCAAGAACAGAAGATTAATTCAATGCACGATCGCCTGCAGGGCGATGATTTTACTGATAGCCGCGTAGGCCGAGGAGCTGCAAGCTCCGGCCTGCGCGGGAAGGCGATTGTTGATTGATTGCGTTTGAAAAACGCAGACTTGCTACTACAACAGCGCCTCGCCGAGGCTTAGCCACCTTAATGGTTCTCTTTTCCCCAGGCTTGGTCGGCTCTCCGAGCCTCCCGCGCACTGGGGTTATGCCACAATCTCGCCTCTTCGAGGCTGCGCCGGCGTTTTGATAGCCCGGCGACGAGCTCGTCGCCGCACTTTAATAGCCAAGCTTTTAAAAATCTTTAGTTTCTTTTGCTTTTCTGTTTTTCAATGCCTCAGTCCGTTGGCGATAGGACGGAAATAAAACGGCGGCCGGGCTGTGAAGCTCGGCCGCCGATGGGGTTATCGTTGTCTGCTGATATTATTCAGAGAACTTGGCGACGATGAATTCGCGGTTGAGGCGGGCGATGTTGCTCAAGGGGATGTTCTTGGGACATTCGGCGGCGCAGGCACCGGTGTTGGTGCAGTTGCCGAAGCCGAGTTCGTCCATCTTCTTGACCATGGCGCGCGCACGACGGCGACGTTCTACCTGACCCTGGGGCAGGAGGGCAAACTGGCTGACCTTGGCCGAGACGAAGAGCATGGCTGAGCCGTTCTTGCAGGCAGCGACGCAGGCGCCGCAGCCGATGCAGGTGGCAGAGTCCATGGCGATGTCGGCAATCTCTTTAGAGATGGGGGTGTCGTTGGCGTCGGGAGCACCGCCGCAGTTGAACGACACGTAGCCGCCGGCCTGCTGGATTTTATCGAAGGCGTTGCGGTCGACGATGAGGTCGCGGATCACGGGGAAGGCGGCTGAACGCCAGGGTTCGATCGTGATTGTGTCGCCATCGTTGAATTTGCGCATGTGGAGCTGGCAGGTCGTGATGCCCTGGACGGGTCCGTGGGGGTGTCCGTTGATATAGAGCGAGCACATGCCGCAGATGCCTTCGCGGCAGTCGTTGTCGAAGACGACGGGCTCTTCGTTCTGCTCTACGAGCTGCTGGTTGAGCATGTCGAGCATTTCGAGGAAGCTGCTGTCGGTCGAAACATTGTCAAGATGGTAGGTGGCAAAGCAGCCTTTTTCTTTGGGACCGCGTTGACGCCAGATTTTCAGATTTACGCTGATAGTTTTTTCCATAATCAATGAATTATTGAGGCGTCGTCGCCATTAAGATTTATAGTTACGTGTCTGAACCTGGATAGCCTCGTATTTGAGAGGCTCTTTGATCAGAATGGGCTTCTCGTTGTCGCCGGTATACTTCCAGCAGCTGACATACATGTAGTCGGCGTCGTTACGCTGTGCTTCGCCGTCGGCTGTCTGATATTCTTCGCGGAAGTGGGCGCCGCACGATTCGTTGCGGTTGAGGGCGTCGATGGCCATCATCTTGGCGATGACGAGGAAGTCTTCGAGGCGCAGGGCCTTTTCGAGCTCGGTGTTGAGGTCGTCGGCGCTGCCCACGATGCGCAGGTCGCTGTAGAATTCTTTGCGTACTTCTTCGATTTCGTCGACGGCTTTGACAAGGCCCTGGAGTGTGCGGCCCATGCCGACGAGGTTCCACATCACATGACCGAGACGTTTGTGGATTTCGTCGGGTGACTTGGTGCCCTTGATGGCCATGAGTTTGGCGATGCGGTCGCGGACGCCCTGTTCGGCCTTGTCGAATTCGGGAGCCGATGTCGAGAAGCGGGGCACTTTGATCTGGTCGCTGAGGTAGTTCTGCATGGTGTAGGGCAGAACGAAGTAACCGTCGGCGAGACCCTGCATGAGGGCAGATGCGCCGAGGCGGTTGGCGCCGTGGTCAGAGAAGTTGCACTCGCCGATGGCGAAGAGGCCTTTGATCGAGGTCTGGAGTTCGTAGTCTA
Source organism: uncultured Porphyromonadaceae bacterium (assembly GCA_902493335.1). GTDB lineage: Bacteria > Bacteroidota > Bacteroidia > Bacteroidales > Muribaculaceae > CAG-873. Next base: position 53,654 of record CABUPJ010000020.1, on the reverse strand, counting down.
CCCAGATGCCGCCCATGGTGTAGTGGCTTGCGGGGAAGATCATCATCGGGGTGTGGTAAGGGTTGTCGTCAGAAATCATCTGATACATGTCGAAGAGGTTGCCGTAGCGGTCGCGCACGACATCTTCGCCCAGACGGTCGATGGCATATTTGAAGTCGAGGTAGACGGCGTTGCCTGTGCCTACGCCATAGCCTGCGTCGCAGCGTTCTTTGGCTGCACGGCTGGCGATGTCGCGGGGGCAGAGGTTACCGAATGCCGGGTAGCGGCGTTCGAGATAGAAGTCGCGGTCTTCGTCGGGGATATCGGTCGGTTTTTTCTTGCCGGCGCGGATGGCCTCGGCGTCTTCTTTTTTCTTGGGAACCCAGATGCGGCCGTCGTTACGGAGCGATTCGCTCATGAGGGTGAGCTTAGACTGGTCTTCGCCGTGGACGGGGATACAGGTGGGGTGAATCTGAGTGAAAGCGAGGTTGGCGAGGTAAGCGCCCTTCTTGAAGGCCTGGATTGCGGCAGAGCCGTTGCAGCCCATGGCGTTTGTCGAGAGGAAGAAGGCGCGGCCGTAACCGCCGGTGGCGAGCACGACGGCGTGGGCGGCATAGCGCTCGATCTCACCTGTCACGAGGTTGCGGACGATGATACCGCGGGCGCGGCCGTCGATGATGACGACGTCGAGCATTTCGCGGCGGTTGAAAGATTTAACCGTGCCTTTGTTGATCTGGCGGTTGAGCGAGGCATAGGCGCCGAGAAGGAGCTGCTGGCCTGTCTGACCTTTGGCGTAGAATGTACGTGACACCTGGGCGCCGCCGAACGAACGGTTGGCGAGGAGGCCGCCGTATTCGCGGGCGAAGGGAACACCCTGCTGGACGCACTGGTCGATGATGTTGTTCGACACTTCGGCCAGACGGTAGACGTTGGCTTCGCGAGAGCGGAAGTCGCCGCCCTTGACGGTGTCATAGAAGAGACGGTAGACAGAGTCGCCGTCGTTCTGATAGTTCTTGGCTGCGTTGATACCGCCCTGGGCCGCGATAGAGTGGGCGCGGCGGGGGCTGTCCTGGATGCAGAAGTTATAGACGTTGAAGCCCATCTCGCCGAGCGACGAGGCGGCAGATGCGCCGGCCAGACCCGTACCGACGACGATGATGTCGAGGTTGCGTTTGTTGGCGGGGTTGACGAGCTTCTGATGTGCCTTGTAGTTGGTCCATTTCTCAGCTACAGGGCCTTCGGGAATCTTTGAGTCGATCTGATATTCGGGAAGTTTCGATGATTCGATATCGGCGAAGTCCTTCATGATGGGGCTTGAATCGATCATGCCCTCAAGGTTTTTGATGTTTGCCATATTTCTGAGAAATTATTGTGCGGGTTGATTATTTTTGAGAGTCTCGGCATATTTGACGTTGCGCTCGATGTTGACTTTGAACTGACGGAGTTCTGACATTTCGGGCACAGTGACATCGGGACACTGTTTTGTGAAGCAGCTGTCGATGAGAGCGGCTTCTTTGACGAACTCGGCACCTTTGGTGGTGAGGAACTCGATCTGACCCCACTGGTCGTTGGGATCGGCGTCTTTGAACTGCTCTGCGGCCTGGGCCTGGAAGTTCTCGATGGCGCCCTGGGCTTTCTCACCCCAGAATTCGCCGTACTGTTCCTGAAGGGCGATGTCGGTGGTGTAGAAGTTGTTGTTGGCCTTGACGGTGAAGACTACGGCCTGGATGATGAAGAGGGCGATGACGATAGATGTCCACCAGCAGCCGATGGTCTTGAGACGGTTGATCCAGATGTTGCTGTCCCAGCCGATGGTGTGGAACATCGACCAGAAGCCGTGGTTCATGTGGAACCAGAGGGCCACGAAACCGATGATGTAGACAATCGGTGTCCAGATCTGCTGGAATGCGAGCTGGATGAAGAGTGTGCCGAAGACCGGAGCGGCGGGTGCGCCGTTGACGCTCTCCCAGCATGCGGGGTCGTGTGACACGATTTCCTGCAGCTGCATCTTTGCCCAGAACTGAATGAGGTGGACAACGAGGAAGGCAAGCACTACGATGCCGAGCACGAGCATGTTTTTAGATGACCATTCGACCTGGGGCGGACGTGAAGTCACGGCGTAGCGGTCGTTGCCGCGGGCTTTACGGTTCTGGATTGTCAGCCAGCAGGCATAGATGATGTGGATGATGAATAACAGAGCCAGGCCGAGAGAAGCCACCAGCGCATACCAGTTGGCGCCGAGGAACTCACACACCTGATTGTATGCCACAGGCCAGAAAATGGCCACGGCATTCATCAACACGTGAAAAGTTACGAATAGGACGAGGCAGACACCCGTGATAGCCATCACGAGTTTCCTTCCTATAGATGAGCTTGTTAACCACATAAGATGATTGATTTTAGGATTAAGTTATAATTTAATTTTTATGTTGAGGCTGCGTTAATTCTGCAAATTTAATCTAAAAACGCGGATTGACAATAATTAAGGAAAAAATTCTTTAAAAATGTAGATAATTTGTCCCGGAATCTATTCTGAAATGACGATGACGGTCATCGAGTCGCTCAGGGTCAGCCGTCGCCCGGTGGTGCGGTCGATGTAGTCGACGGTCACTATCAGCTGTGTGCGCGGGGTACCGGATTCTATGCCGGCGAAGACTGATGCGGGCAGCACGACTGCCGCGCCGCGGCGCTCGAACGGGGCCCGACGGATGCCCGACGGAGTGTTGAACGAGGCTTCGAGCCGGCGGCTGTCGTCGACAGGCAGGCGCGAGGCTATCGTGATGTCGGTGTCGGGGTCGCCGGCCATGACGTAGAACGTGCGCGACAGGCTTTCGCCGAGTCCTCCGGTGAGTTCGTTCTCGGGCGCGCGTGTCGAGCATTTGCGTATCTCAGAGAAATATGAGACGACTTTGTCCCAGAATCCGCGCTCGCTCTTCTTCGTCACAGGTGCCGGTATGATCTGTGTGCGGCGTGTGGTGAGGTTGTAGAGCTTGATATAGCGGCTTTGTCCGCGGTCTTCGTCCCACCGGCTGACGATGCGGCTGAGGTCGCTGACCGTCGAGCCGGCACGGAGTTCGACGCCGTCGATGCTGTGGCTGCCTCCGCGAATCTCGCTGATGCGGTAGGTGTCGGCATGAGCCGATATGAGCGACGCCAGAACGATGACGGTTATTGCGGCGAGCCTGACAGGAGTTTGCGTTTTTCGATCCATAGACTTATCAGTGAGAAATATAATGATGGCAGAACGATGCTGTAGATGATGCCCGCCGCGAGGTAGAGCAGCAGTGACAGCAGACTCAGCACGACAGAGAATCCGACGAGGCTGAAGAGGAAACGCAGCGCTGTCGACTTGCGCCGTCTCAGCGCCGGTATCATGTCGACGGGCGACTGCCGTTTTATCAGACACAGCGCTATCAGCGCGTAGATTGCAAACAGCATCACGACATAGGGCCATGAAATTTTGTGGCGTCCCTGCGAGAGACTGATATATGCGTTGAGGTTTATCAGCGAGCCGGCGAGCTGGCCGATGCTGGTGTCGTGGACGTCGTTGTCGAAGTCGCCGATGACGACGATGCGGCCGTCGACATAGTCTCTGATGCGGGCGACGCTGTCGGGTCCGGCGAGCAGGTCGACGCCGAGATTCATATAATAATAGTCGGCCGGCATGAGTCCGTCGCTTTCGACGGCGCGGTCGAAGACCCTGACGGGATAATCGAGGAAGAGGCTGCGGAGGCAGAGGGCGCCCCGGTCGAAGGTCAGCGGCCCGAAAGTCGAGATGCTGCCGCCGTTGAGGTCGGAGTACATGGCCGAGGCCATAGACGGGCGGTCGCCGTGGACGATGGGATATTTGACGGCGTTAGACTCGAAGGCAGTTATGTTGTAGTCGCCGAAGGCGGCTTTGTCGAGCGGAGCGTCGGCGACGGGGTCAGAGCCCTCGTGAACGGCAAAGACGATGCGCTCCATCGAGCCGATGAGGCCGAAGAGGGCGAGCGACACCGAGTCGCTCTCGATGTCGTCGTCAAATCTGACGTCGAGCATTATATATTTGTAGCCGGCGCCTTTGGCGGCCTTGAGGAAATCGAGCAGTTTGCGGCGGTCGGTCAGGGCTATGCGTCCCGAGGGGGCGCGGCGGTTGTCGCCGGGGGTGCTGTAGAGCCGTCCGTCATAGTCGACAAGGGTTTTGTCGTAGGCCACGTTGACGAGCGCGATAGAGTCGGGCAGGTGGTTGCGGCGTCCGTTGAAGATGAAGCCGATGCGCTCGGCCCACACCTGAGCCGAGACGTCGCCGCCGAAAGAGTAGGGCAGCGAGTTGAAGAGATAGCTCAGGCAGAGCAGGGCGGCGGCGATGGCTGCCGACGCGGCTGTCAGTCTGAGGGTATGTCGGCCGGGACGTTTCATCACGGACGTTTGGCCTGGGCTTTCGAGGGCGCGGCTGCTGCGCCGCCGTTGATGAGGCGGTTAAGCTCCTGGGTCTCATATTGTATGATGACGGTCTTGGTCGGCTCGAGCAGGGTGCTGATCCAGTTAGAGCCTGCATACTGCACGCCTACGACCTCGAGGACACTGCGCCATGCCGGTTTCGAGGGCTTGCGTTTCGAGATAAGCTTCCACTCGGGACCCCAGATGTCTTTGTCCCATTTGCCGTCGGTCATGTAGTAGTCGGGGTTGATGCGGCAGGTTTCGGCGATCTGCATCTCGACCTTATACTGGCCGGTGCCCCATGAGTCGGAGGCCGTGTGCATGTCGTTTGAGCCTACATAAGAGCGCGGCACGAGGAAACAGTCGCCTTTGACCGAGACGCGTTTGGCGCGGTCGGCGGCATTGGACGACGAGTAGGTGAAGATGCCCCGGCTGTCGAGCTTGTCGGGGTCTATCGAGGCCACGATTTCGAAGGAGCCGAGCGGCTGGTCGTTATAGACCTGCATGGCCTGGGTTATCCACGACGAAGTGATGTCTGCCCTGACGATGAATTTCAGATCCTTGCGTTTCTCGAACGAGAACGGTATGCGTGTGCTGATGTCTGTGCCGAGCGAGTCGTTGGGCAGGTCGCAGAGAGCGAAGTTGAAGCGCAGCGAGTCGACATAGACCTCGAATTTCGAGTGGTTGAGCATGCGCATACGTCCGATCGAGTCGGTGCGCACGTTGCAGGAGACATAGAAGACCTCTTCTTCGGCGGGGCGGCCTTCGGCATCGGTGTATTCGATTACCTGACGGCAGCCGAAGCCGTTGAAAAACATGTCGCTCGGGTCGAGGGGGCCTATTGACGACGGCTCGCGGTAGAAGTCGAGAATCTCCATCTGCATCGGTAGGACGCGGATGAATGTCGACTCGCCCATGACGGCTTTCTGCCATTTCGGCTGTTTGTTTTCTCCGGCTTTCATGAGGGCGCTGATGCCGAGTTCGAGGAGGCTCGTGGAGGCGCCGATGGCCTGTCCGACAAAGGTAGAGCGGTAGACGCCGGCGATGTCGGCGAGGAAAGCGCGGTTGCCGCGCGAGGCCTCGAGGCCGCGGTTGAAAGCGCTGACGGTCGAGTCATTGCCTTCGTTGACGATGAGTTCATATTTGCGCTGTCCGACGATTGTGCCGGTGTTGTTGTCGTTGACCTGTGCCGTGGAGGCGAGTGAGGGCATGATGATGGCGCTTGCTAAGATTAAGGCCTTGATTTTCATAAGGAGGTCGTCTATAATGAGTGGTTTTTAAAAGTCGTCTATGAGAATGAACGGCGCCCAGTAGTATGGGGCGTCGAATGGCGGGAGTATGCGGTAGCTCGTCGAGCGTTCGCGGGCCATGATGGCTGGAGAGAAACGGCGGTAGGGTATTTTCGTCGGCTCGTGGCGCAGTCGTCGCTGTGCGCCTGTGTAGGCCCGGTGTTTCGAGGCTCCGCTGTCGAGAAGACGGTAGAATTCCTGCATGAAGAGCATTGTCGAGCGGTCGTCGACACACCATAGCGAGGCCATGACGGTCTTGACGCCGGCGTTCTTGAGTCCGCGGACGAGGCCTGCGGCTCCTTCGTCGCTGACATCGCCTTTGGCTGTCTGACAGGCCGAGAGCACGACGAAGTCGACGCCTGAGAGGTCGAGGTCGCAGATTTCGCGGGCTGAGAGCAGTGCGTCCTCGCGGTTGTCGCTGCCGGCCGAGGTGTTGGCTCCGGTGAGAGCGAGGCCGGCCCCGAGGAGCGAACGGTCGATGGCGACGCTGTCGGCCAGGAACTGCGGACGGCGGCGCAGGCCGAAGTTCAGGCTGTAGCCGTGGGTGGCGATGTGGACTATATCATAGCCGGGGAGTATCTTCTTGACGGTGGCTTCATCGGCGATATGACGGATGTCGCAGACCGAAGCGGCTGCGGCGGCGATAGAGTCGACTTCGTCGCGTGTGCCTTTGAGATATGAGAACCGCATCGTCGAGCCGGTGTGGCTGCGGATGTGGTCGGCGCTCTGCCGGTCGGGCTTGCCGGCGATGCTGTCGCGCAGACGGGCGTCATAGTCGAGACCGCCGACGAGCAGACGCCGCGAGCCGATGCCGGTTTTAGGCGATTTGTCGCGCAGGGCCAGTGCGGCGCTCGAGCTTATGCGGTGGATTTCGAGGCTGTCGCGGCCGTCGAAGGGCATGTTCTCGATGGCCCAGAGGTGGAAGATGCCTTCGGGTGCGATATAGATGCGCCGCGCCCCGGATGGAAGCGCTTTGACAATCGGCCGCCACACGAGATTGCCGAGGGTCGAGTCGCTGTAGAGCAGATTCTTGTCTGAGGGAGACTCGCTTTTGAGTGCGTTGTAAATCGAGTTGGAGCCGACGGTCTCGGCGCGGTAGATGTCGTTTTGGTCGAGAAGACGGACAAATCGGGCGCGGCCGCGCTTGGGGAGAATGATGGCGGCGTATGACACAGTGTCACGCCCTGATTCATAGCTGACAATCTCGACCGCAGCCTCGTCGGGCGCGAGCGAGCGGCGCAGTGTGGCCGACGTCGTGGTGAGCTGACGCCGCAGAGCCTCGGTGTCGCGCATGCCGATGAGTGATGTCTGGCGGCGGAACATGGCGACGTCGAAGAGGAAGCCGGCGGCTGCGTCGCCGAGGATGAAGCTGCGCGACAGCAAGGGTTTGACTTTAGTCCAGTAATTGAGGCGCTGTGAGGGCGTCATCTCGTCGAGATTGTCGAGCAACAGACGGCGCTCGCTGTCGAAATAGCGGCTGAAGGCGGCGCGGCTTTCGGCTGTACGCCCGGCGCGGGCGAGTATTTCGGCGCGTTTGCGGCGTGCGATGATGCCGTCGGGCGACGCCTCGTCGAGGTGTGCGACGGCTGTATTGATATGTTTCAGTGCGCTGACGTGGTCGCCGGCCTCACTTTCGGCCAAAGCGAGATTGGCCATGATGCTGTAGCGGTCGGCTGATTCGGGTACGAGCCTGACGGCCTCGGCGAGGTCGCTTACGGCTCCGGCGAGTCGTCCGCAGCTCCAGAAGGCATAGCCGCGGTTCTGAACCAGCAGTGGGTAGGCGGGGTCGTCTTCGCCGATGCGGGCGATGCCGTCGGTGAGGAGTGTGACGGCGTCGTCATAGCGCTCGAGCATCGTCAGGGCGCGTGAGCGGTGTATGTCGCGCGTCGTAGCGTAGCGTGGCGAGACGATGCTGTCGAGCACGTTGAGCGCGGCGTCGTAATCGCCGCCGGCGAAGTAGAGTTCAGAGGTGTTGAGGCGCAGCATGTCGTCGGTGATGTCGTCGTATGAGTCGGACATGGCTTCATGGTAGAGCCGACGGGCGTTGCTGTAGTCGCCGAGGCCGATGGTGGCGCGCAGGAGTCCGCAGGCTATTTCGGTGCGGGTGACCGACGGCAGCCCTTTGAGAGAGCGGGCTTGTTCAAGGCTGTCGGCAGCGGCGGCATAGTGGCCGCCGGCTATGAGCCGCGAGGCTTCGGCGAGCAGATGTGACGCGCGGCTGAAGTCGCGCCCGGCGCCGCAGACGGCGGTCACGGTCAAAACATATATTAATATGACTGACAGCAGGCGTTTCATTGTCAGTTGCCTATGAGTATGACGTCGGCGCCTTTGTCAGACAGGTTCTCGATGGTGTAGGTGACCACGGTGCGCCTCGGCAGTTGCCAGGCGGCGTAATTGACGAGGCCGTCTTCAAAGGTGTCGGCTTTGATTTCGCGGCCGTCGACGGTGATTGTGGTGGTGATTTCTACTCCCGGTCTGGCGACGGCGATGAGAATGCAGGCTCCGTGGACGCGCTCGGAGAACGAGGCTTTTCCGCGTGGTTTGAGCGAGAGGTCGAAGAGACGGCATGTGCGTCCGAGGCCACGCGAGATGCCGCTCGGGGCGAAGTCGACGCTCTGATATTTTGCGCGGGCATAGCTGTAGTCGAAGGCGAAGTCGGTCGGTGGCGCGGCGACGCCGGCTGTATCGACCGCGGTGAGGTTCATGCGTCCGGCGTCGAATCCTTTGCGTCGCGGATTCAGCGCATCCATGGCGAGAGCGTAGGCTTCGTTGCGGGCGTCGGCGTCTGAGGCGAGTTCGCCTTCTATGATTCTGAGGCAGCCGGTGTAGAATCGGCCCACGCCGGGGTCTTCGGCGAAAGCGCTGTCGGGAATATGCTGTGCGCCGAGCGTCAGGGCCGACGCTACCAGCAGGATGGCAGACAATGTGATGATGCGTTTGTTCATAGCACTTTGTTTTTATCGGTTTTTATTTTGCGAGGTCGCAGATTAATGTGGCTGATGTGGCGTCTCTGACGATGACCCTGACATAGTCGCCGGTGCGGTAGTCACCGCGGGGGAAGACGCAGGTCTTGTTCTGGCTCGTGCGGCCCATCCACTGCTCTGTCGAACGCTTCGAGACACCCTCGACGAGCACTTCAAACTCTTTGCCGATGTCGCGGCGGTTTGATTCGAGAGACAGCTCGTTCTGGAGGGCAATCATGCGGTTTAGACGCTCGATCTTGACTTCTTCGGGTATGTTGTCGGGCATCGTGCGCGAGGCGAGAGTGCCGGGTCGCTCGGAGTATTTGAACATGAACGACGAGTCGAAGCCCACCTCTCTCATGAGCGACAGCGTTTCTTCGAAATCTTCCTCGCTTTCGTCATGGAAGCCGGTGAAAAGGTCGGTCGAGATGCCGCAGTCGGGTATTGCCTCGCGTATGGCTCGGATGCGGCCGAGATACCACTCGCGGGTATATTTGCGGTTCATGGCCTTGAGCACCTTGTCGCTGCCCGACTGGACGGGCAGATGTATGTGGCGGCAGATGTTGGGGTTGGCGGCGATGACGGCGATGGTTTCGTCTGACATGTCCTTGGGGTGGGAGGTGGTGAAACGCACTCTCATCTCCGGGGCGGCTTGGGCGACGGCGGCGAGTAGGTGGGCGAAGTCTGTCGTCACGCCTGATTCGTCGGTGTAGCTGTAGCTGTTGACGTTCTGCCCCAGGAGGGTCACTTCCCTGAAACCTTTGGCGCGCAGGTCGGCAAGCTCGCGCAGGATGCTTTCGACGGGACGGCTGCGTTCGCGGCCGCGGGTATAGGGGACGATGCAGTATGAGCAGAAATTGTTACAGCCTCGCATGATGCTGATGAAGCCGCTGACGCGGTTGCCGCCGATGCGCGACGGGATGACTTCGCGATAGGTCTCTGTGGTGCTCAGCTCGACGTTGATCGCTTTCTCGCCCGCTTCGGCCGCGGCGAAGAGTGCCGGCAGGTCGAGATATGAGTCGGGGCCGGCGACGAGGTCGACGCCATGGCTGTCGATGAGATTGTCGCGGACACGCTCGGCCATGCAGCCGATGACGCCGACAATCAGACGGCGCTGTCCGCTTTTCTTGCGGCGCAGCGACGCGAGATACTGAAGGCGGGTGACGATCTTTTGCTCGGCGTTGTCGCGTATCGAGCAGGTATTGAGGAGTATGGCATCGGCATCTTCGATGCTGTCGGTTATTTTATATCCGGCCATTTCCATTATCGAGGCCACGACTTCGCTGTCGGCGACATTCATCTGACAGCCGTAGGTCTCTATGAAAAGATGCCCGGTGTCGGGAGCTATATGGGTGTTTAAATCGCTCATTTTATTAAAAATATTTGTGTCGTTGCACAAGTTTAGCTATTTTTGTGCAAAATTACAAAAAAAACTGATGTGGATGAAAAATTAAAGGACCTGCTTGTCGCCGGTGCGATGTTTATCGCGTCGCTGGTGTGGGCTTCAGTCAAGAGCGCGAAAGAAAAACGCCGTAAGAATTCGGGGCGCTCTGTGTCAATGCCACAGCATCGGGCGGCAACGTGGTCGGCTTACGGCAATAATGCCGCAGACGATTATTCAGGCCATGCCTCGCATGCCGCTTCCGGCGACCGTGTCGTACAGCAGCCCGCGGCGCAACAGCCGGCCGACCGCCGCGACACGGCACTGACGCTGCCGCCGGTTGCCGACGACGAGGCCGCATCGGTTTCGGGCATGGACGGCGAGACCTTGCGTCAGGCTGTAAAATGGTCTGTCATACTTGAGAAGAAATTTTAAATACGATACATAGAATTATCACATTTAACTATAAACCGAATAAACCTAATGGCATTTAATTACATTACGGCAGAAGAAGCCGCACAAATGATTAAGAATGGCGATACTATCGGTCTGTCTGGTTTCACCGCCCCGGGCACTCCGAAAGCCATCACTGAGGCAATTGGCGCCAAAGCCGCCAAAGAACATGCCGAAGGCCGTCCCTTCAAAGTCAACCTTTTCACCGGCGCATCGACAAGCGACCATGTCGACGGAATCCTCTCTCGCGAGAACGCCATCAACATGCGCGCTCCCTATCAGAATGTCCCCGACCTGCGTAAACGCATCAACAGTCACGACTGCCATTATTTCGACCGCCATCTTTCTGAAATGGCCCAGGAGACACGCTATGGTTTCTACGGCAAGATTGATTATGCGATCATCGAGGCAGCCGCAATCTCTCCCGACGGTGAGGTTATTCTCGGCACCGGTGTCGGCAATGTGCCCACTTATGCCATGATGGCCGACAAGATTTTTATCGAGCTTAACGAGATTCTTCCCGAGACTCTTTACGGCATGCATGATATCTACATGCCTCTCGATCCGCCCTATCGTCGCGAGATACCCATCTACCGCGCCAACGACCGCATCGGCAGCCCGGTGCTCAAGATTGATCCGTCGAAGGTAGTCGGCATCGTCAAGACAAAATTCTACGACGGTGTCAAGTCGTTTACCGCTCCCGACGAGGTGTCGAAACAGATCGGCTCGAATGTCGTCAAGTTCCTTGTCAGTGAATATATGTCGGGCAAGCTTCCCAAAGAGTTCCTGCCGCTTCAGTCGGGTGTGGGCAATGTCGCCAACGCCGTTCTCTACGATCTGGGTGAGAGCAAGGAGCTTCCTTCGTTCATGATGTATACAGAGGTCATTCAGGATGCCGTGCTCGAGCTGATGAAGAAAGGCAAATGCACATTCGCCAGCACATGCTCGATGACATTCTCCGACGCTACGGAAGAGAGCCTCTTCGGCGACCTCAAATATTTCCACGACAAGATTCTGATGCGTCCGGCCGAGCTTTCAAACAATCCCGAGGTCATCCGCCGACTCGGTGTCATCGCCATGAACACAGCTCTCGAGGCTGACATCTTCGGCGCTGTCAACTCGACACACGTACTCGGCACAAAGATGATGAACGGCATCGGCGGCTCGGGCGACTTCACCCGCAACGCCTATATTTCGATTTTCAGCTGTCCGTCTGTCTCTAAGGGCGGCCTGATCAGTAATATCGTTCCTATGGTGTCTCACGCCGACCACAGCGAACACTCTGTCGACATCATCGTCACCGACCAGGGTATCGCCGACCTGCGTCACAAAGACCCCGTCGAACGCGCCTATGAGATTATCAACAACTGCGCTCACCCGATGTATCGCGAGCTGCTGCTCGACTACCTCAAGATGGGTAAAGGCGGCCAGACTCCTCACTCGCTCAACGCAGCCTATGCGTTCCACACCGCCTTCAACGAGCATGGCGACATGAGCAAGGCTGACTTCTCTAAATACTGCTGATAATTTTAACGAAGTATTATAAGTAGCCGGGGTCCTGGGTGTCGCTCCCAGAACCCCGGCTTACTATTAACACACGATTCGTAATCCGACATTCAATATACAACATTCAAAATTAGGAAAGTATGGCGCAGCATAATGACACGGGAGAATGGGGCGAGCGTATCGCGAGGGAGACGCTTGCGGCGCAGGGCTATGCCATCGTCGATTATAACTGGCACTCGGGCCGCTATGAACTCGATATAATAGCCATGAGGGGCGACCGTCTTGTCTTTGTCGAGGTCAAGACCCGCGCCGACGGTGACTATGATCCATATCATGCCATCGACCGCAGGAAAATCGCCCGTCTGATAGCCGCAGCCCAGACTTTCATGGTCGAACGCAAATATGAGCACGACATGCAGTTTGATGTCATCGTTGTCATCGGCTCGCCGGAGAACTACAGTGTCGAACATATCCCTGACGCATTTATGCCGCCTCTGAAAACCTATTGACCCGTCGGGGCGTTCTAATATCATTAAGAATAAAGATAATTGATGTGATTATGAACGACCGACTCAGCTACGAAGAGAAGAAAGAACTTCCCGACTCGGTGTTCGGACTGCCTGAACGCCGCGAGTATCCGATGCCTGACGCCGCCCATGTGCGTGCCGCCGAGGCTTATTTCCGTTATTGTCCCGAAGACCTCAAACCGCGGCTTGCCCGGGCGATACTCGCCCGAGCGCGTGAGTTTGGCGTAGATGTCGAGTCGCCCACGGTCAGGGAGTATGCGGCCGAATGAAAGCCGTCCCGTAGAAAAATGAAAAGCCCGCCTCCTCAAGCAGGAAGCAGGCTTTGATTATGTCTGTGGATGTGTTATCTGACGATAACTTTTTCGGCTTTTGAACCCTGGCGGCGGATATAGAGGCCGTTGGCGGGATTCTCGACGCGGACGCCCTGGAGGTTGTAGTACTCGACGGGGGCGTTGTCGTCGACGGCGATGTCGCTGACGCCGTCAGATGTTTTTGTGATGACGACCTTGAAGGCGTCGTTGAAGCCGGCGAACAGCGGTGACATCGTGTTGGCCGGACGCATCATCAGTGTCATGCGCGGGAAGGTGACAGTGGCTGTATTGTTTTCGTATGTTATGCTGCCCCAATAGCCTTTCTCGGTAATCTGCTCGTCAGTGCGGCCGTTGATGATGTTGTAATGGGCGGCGCTGCCGGCGACCATGCGTACACCGTCGTCATAGGTGATGTCGGTCGGGTTGATTTCGACATATACTTTGTCGGGACGTTCGGCGTTGATGACGAAGAACGAGTTGATCTCGGCGTCGACGGGCTGAAGTTTGGCATATGCTTTGGTAAACTGGTCGTCGGTTGTCCACGGATTGATGAGACGGAAGATGTCTTTGCCGTTGTATTTCTGAACTTTGACGTTGGGAACGGTGATGATGGGGAATTCATCGTAGTAAGACGACAGATAGTCGTCGGTGAAGTCGGCTGTGCCGTAGTCGCTCCAGTTGCTGTCGAAGTTGTATGAGCCGATGTTGTATTCCTTGGCTCCTTCCTCGCCTTCATAAGTCATGACGACTGTATAGGTGCCGGTGGCGCTGAGGTCGAAGTAGATGGGTTTGGCTTCGGCGACCGGAGCGATGCCGGCGTCGGCCTGCTGGGCATCGATGACAGCCTTGAGCTCTTCGCCGGGATCGCCGAGCGGGTCAAGTTCGTATGCCTTGGGATAAACCTGTACCTTGACGTTGGCCGCGTCAACAAAAACGGGCTTTACTTTCAGCTGTTTGCCGTCTTTGGTTTCACCGATGATATCGAGCGATGTGCGGTAGTCTTTATAGTCGCCTTCAAGCTGAACAGTCTCATTGCCGAAACCAACGACGTTGTCGACCACGTCAGGATCATCGACGTAATAAAGAATGCCGAATGTGAAGAGTCCCATAGTCTCGTCGTAGGCGGTTGCGACGCCATCTACCGAGTAGTGATATTTGATGTCGTCATACATCACCGGTTTGCCCTGATATGTATAGCCTGTCTCGCCTGAGCCGATCTGATAGTTTTCGATAAAAGGCATGCCTGCCAGACGGACGCCGTTATACAGGCCGTCGAAATACCATGAGTCTACGCCCATGCCATAACCCGACGGGTCGGTCGTACACCAGTAGACGGTGACTTCGCACGCATTAGTCATGCCGAGGTCGTTGTTGAAACGACCGTTTTTGAGGGTTTCCCAGGGGGTGAAGTTGCCTTCGAGATCTTTTGGCGGGGTCTTCATGGCCGGTGCTTTCTGCCGGCCGTCGGCGATGGCCTCGAGCTGCGAACGGTCAATCATTTTTGACGCCGGGAGGGTGGGGAGAGCGTTGGCAACAGTTGTTGCTCCGCATAATAAAGCGGCTGTGATGATGGTGTAAAGCTTTTTCATAAATTTGTGATTTAATCTGGAAAAATGCAAGACGTTTTGAAGCCTAAAAAGAATTATGCCGCTAAATTATATTTTGTGTTTGCAATATGCAACAAAAAATGGGGCAAATTTTCATTTTGCTCCAATTTTTAACAATTCGGTGTCCTATGGTCAGATTGTCATGAATTTTATGCCGAAGAAGAATGTGCGGGGCTGTTATGTTTAATCTATATTTCAAATATCAGTGAATAGGTCATCTGCTGTAAGTTGAGAATGAACGTTGTTCATTGAATAGGAGTTTTTAACAAGACCGTAATTTGTAATCACGGTAAGCGCAATTCCTTTGCGTGTTTTTGTGATTGCCCGGAATAAGGATGCTTTGCTTTGCAGGTTTTCCATGTATTTTTTGTCGATTGTATATGGCCCGTTTGAATATTTGATTTCACAAAGGTTTATTACCTTGTCACTGCGGTCAATCAAAAGGTCAATCTGAGCTCCGCAATGTTCATTGTTAGCGAATGTGTGCCAGGAGTATTCGCTTGTAATTACGCCGTTTATGCCAAGAGCTTTTTTTATCTGTTCAGAATGCAACAGGCATATACGCTCAAAAGCAAGGCCGCTCCAGGTATGAAAAATTGGAGTCATCTGTATTTTTGACCAATAACCGGCGTCAGTATTTTTTCTATCCTCGATGAATTTGAAATAGAAAAGAGTAAAGTTGTCAATAAGTTGATAAATTGAGTTCTTCGTTTTTGATCCGATGGACTGATATCTACGGATGAATCCGCAATTTTCTAAGTCTTCAAGGTATTTAGTCAATTGACCGTTAGTAGTGAGATGGGTATTGTCTATTATTTCATCGCGGGTCATGCCTATTTTCTTTTTTGCCAAGGCTGTTATTATGCCAATATAGGCTTCGGGTTGCTTGAATAGCGATGAATATAGTTCTTTAAACTCGTTGCCAAGTTTCGGATTTCTGCCAAAAAACATAGAGTCGATATTTTGGGGAAGACTCAGCGATTTATTTAGCAATGACCAGTAGAATGGAATTCCTCCGAATACCATATATGCTTCGATTATCTCTTCGCGTTCCATCGGCAAACCGATATTTTTTGCATATAACTCGCAGTCATGGAGATTGAAGGGCTGGAGATGAATCTGATTATTCAAGCGATTATGAAGACCGCCTCTGTTTTTGAGTAATTTTTTTACCATCCAAGAAGTGGCTGAGCCACATACAATTAGAAGAATGTCTTTTCTCGCAGAGGCCCATCCATTCCAGAAGTTTTCAAAAGCAGGCATGAAACTTGATTTAGGAGCGTCCATCCAAGGCAATTCATCCAAGAATACTACCTTTTTTCCATCCGGCAGCGCTTTGAGATATTGTTCCAACATATAAAATGCTTCAATCCAATTATTAGGATATGAGCCATTTTTATATCCACAATCTTTCAGTGACAAATAGAATCGTTGTAATTGTTCTTTCGTAGAGGCTTTAGCCATTCCTGAGAATGTAAATGCAAAATTGTCACAAAAGACTTCTCTTACAAGATATGTCTTTCCGATTCTTCGGCGTCCGAATATAGCAACGAATCTTGACTCGGCAGCTTCATAGGCCTGTCGCAGTTCTTGTATCTCCTTTTCTCTTCCAATCAACATCTTTGTAAATTTTATAATGCAAAGATATAAAAAAATATTACAATACGCAGCCAAATCTAACATTTTTGATTGTATTTGGCTGTGTGATGTAAGTATGACGATTGTGGAATGAGTTAAAGGTCAGATTGTCATGAATTTTATGCCGAAGAAGAATGTGCGGGGCTGTGCGGGGCCGTAGAAATAGCCCGAGTCGCGGAACTCGCCCTTGTCGAGGTCTTTCTGGAACTGGCCGAGGATGTTCTTGACGCCTGCGCTCAGCTCCATGCGCAGTTTGCCGTGTAGCGGGAAGGTGTAACTCACTTTGGCGTTCAGGTCGAAGAAAGCCGGGCTTTGTTCCATGACATCCTTGGTTATATAATGATAGGGATAATCCGACGGTATGATCGAGGGGTCGGGGGCGTAGTGGGGCACGTGCATGTGACCGGTGAAGACGCCCGAGAGCGAACATTCGAGACGCGGACGCGGCACGGCCGAGAGGGTGAAGAAGCCGTAAAGCTCAGGGGCGCGGGGCATGTCGCGCGTCGGGGCGACGTCGGGGTCTTCGCTCCATTTCTCGGGGACTTTATAGCGGCTGCGCTGTGCTGTGAAGCCGAGGTCGAGGGTGTAGTCGGTGTAGACAAACTTGATGTCGGTGTTGAGGCCGTAGACGCGTGCGCCGTCGCCGTTGCGGCGTTCCTTGACCATGTTGTCGTTGTCGTCGCGGCCGATGACGTCGAGCACGAAAACATCGCTCAGATCGGTATAGAAGCCCTCGAGAAGGATGTCGGTGTCGACCTCGCCGATTCTGAAGTCACGGTCGACCGAGAAGCTGAAGCTGTTGGACCGCTCGGGCTTGAGGCCGTCGGCCAGACGGATGATGACGCCCTCGCCGCCGACGGCGGTGACGTGGAGGTCTTCGTCATAGGCCTGCGGGGCGCGGAAGCCTGTCGACCATGTGCCGCGTATCTGCCATTGTGGCGTCGGGCGGTAGAGAACGTTGATGCGCGGGCTGAAGATGGGATTGTCGACGAGGTTGTGGAAGTCAAGGCGTCCGCCGGCGAGGAAAGTGAAGTGACGCATCTTCCATTCGCTCTGGATAAATGTGCCGAAGATGTCGACATTCTGACGCATGTCGCGGCCATAGCCGGTCATGATGTCGTGGAGGCTGTTGCTCTGATATTCGACACCCGCTGTCATCGTCGCGGGCGAGAAGATAAAACGGTCGATGTCGCCGCTGAAGGTCGAGCCGACAATCCAGGTCATATCTTTGGTTTTGCCGTAGGCGTCGGGATTGCGCTGCGCGCCATAGTAGCTGTTGCGGTCGATGTGCTGGGCCGAGGCGTAGGCGTTGAGGCGGTATTTGTAGTCGCGCCAGCTCTGGTTGTAGTTGAGTCCGCCGCTGTTGATGTAGTGGTGGGTCTGCTCGGTGATGTCGGTCTGGAAGGGTTCGAGGTCGAATTTGTTGCCGCCGCGGCGGAATTCGTGGGTGTTGTGGTATTCGACGCCTATGCGGGCGGTCTGATGCAGACGGTAGAAGCCGTTGAAGCCGAGGGTGTTGAGGTTGAGTTTGCCTATTTCCGAGAATCCGTCGCCGTCGTGGTCGTAGGGAGAGCGGTGGCGGTAGCTCTCGAAGAGCGAGATGCCGTAGTGGCCGTCGTCGTCGACGACCGTGGCGTTGGCCGTGACGTTTTTGTCCCAGGTCTTGCCGTTGAAGTTCGACATGTTGTAGCCTGCCTCGATGCGGTCGTTTATGGGTTCTTTTGTTATGATGTTGACGGTGCCTCCGACGGCGTTCGCGCCGAAAAGGGCCGAGCCGCCGCCACGGACAACCTCGATGCGCTCGATCATGTTTGCGGGCATCTGTTCGAGGGCATAGACGCCCGAGAGCGAGCTGACGACAGGGCGGTTGTTGATGAGCACCTGGGTGTAAGGGCCCTCGAGGCCGTTGATGCGCAGCTGCGGGAAGCCGCAGTTCTGGCAGTTGTTCTCGACACGGAGGCCTGTCTGGTAGTCGAGCGACTGGGCGAGGTCGGCCGAGTTGACCATGTTGAAAAGTTTGGTGCTGATGACGCCGACTACGACCGGCGCCTCGCAGCGTCGCACGACGTTGCGGTTGGCCGAGACGACGAGTTCGTCCATCTCGACATTGCTCTGGCGCATCGTGATGACGATGCTGCCGGGACGCCCGTTTGTGACGTCGACTTTCTGTTCGGCGGGGTCATAGCCGGCCATAGTCGCGCGGATGACGAAGTCGCCTGAGCGAGGCGTCTCGAATTCAAAAAGACCGTTGTCGTCGGTCATAGCGGCAATCTCTGTGCCGGCTAAAGCTACACTCGCAAACGATATTGGCTCGCCGCTGTGGGCGTCAATCACTTTTCCTTTGATGGTGATACCGAAAGCCTCGACGACTGTCAGCAACGCAGCGGAAATAGTCAATAGTAAGTATTTCATCAGGTTCTCTTTTTAGGCCGCAAAATTACCGAAAATCCCATTTGTGGGAAATACCTATTTTTAGGTAAATTCTGATGTGCACCGGACAGCAGCAGTGGCTTAAAAACGCCCTGAAGTGCAAAAAAGACAAAAAACACTTGACAAGGGCTCGCGATTGTATTAATTTTGCGGCAAATTTGGCAGGTACGGCTTTTCACGTTGCCTCCGTGACAATAATGACAAAAAAACGTTCAACCCGCATATCTACATTCGGCTCACAACTGACTTCGATCATCAGCGTCGCCCTGGTGCTGATGATTCTCGGTGTGCTTGCCCTGACGACTATCGCCGGCAGTCGCGGCGTCGATATGCTGCGCGGTAATCTCGGCTATATAGTCAGAATGGTTCCCGGCGCGCCCGACGCCGACGTCAACCGTATGAAACAGACTGTCATGAGCCTGCCGTCGACGGCTTCGTTTGTCTACTCGTCGGCCGAGGACATTCTCGCGTCAGAGAGCGAATATATCGGCGACGACATCACCGAGTTGATTGACGTAAACCCCTACAGCGCCGAGTTTGATGTCAAGGTGACGCCGGCCAATGCTGACGCCGACAGTATCGCGGCCATCGTCGCCGAGCTCGAGAAACTGCCTTCGGTCGAGACCGTCGACACCGAGGCCGGCCTTGTCAACGCCATCAATGCCACGGTAAAACGACTTACCCTGATTATGCTGCTCGTCGCCGCCGTCTTCCTTGTCGTGTCGGTGGTACTCATATATAATACTGTGCATCTTGCCATCTACTCGCGTCGCTTCATAATCTACACGATGCGTCTTGTCGGCGCGACGGGTGCGTTTGTGCGCCGTCCGTTTATAGTTGCCGGCGTTGTCAACGGCCTGATTGCCGCCCTGATTGCCGTCATCGCTGTCATAGGCGTGCAGCTCTATGCCGCCAGCCTCGACGCGCTTGTCTCAGAGGCGCTGACCTTTACCCGCTGTCTGCCTGTCTACGGCGGCATCGTCGTCGCCGGCGTCGCCATCTGCGCCACCGCGTCGGCTATGGCGACCAACCGCTATCTGCGCTCAGACTATGATGACATGTTTATGAAATAATATTAAGGTTTCCAATATAATGAACGAAAAGAAACAGACTCTGATAAAAGAAGAGCACAGCTCCCTGCCGCTCACGCGTGTCAACTTCATCGCCATGGCAGTGGCCGGAGTGATGATTGTCGTCGGCTTTCTGCTGATGCTCGGCGCGCCGTCGACCGCTGACGAATTCAATCCCGACATCTTCAGCACACGCCGCATAGTCGTCGGACCGTGTCTCGCGTTCCTCGGCTTCGTCGCGATGGCGGTGGCAATCATTATCAGACCCAAAGACAAAAAAGACTAAGACATGGATTGGTTAGACACCCTTATTTTAGGTATTGTGCAGGGACTCACGGAGTATCTGCCCGTTTCGTCAAGCGGACATCTCGAGATTTCGCGTCAGATTCTCGGACAGGATCTCGACGGAGGCGCAGCAATGGAGCTTGATCTGATGCTTCACGTCGCCACGGTGCTCAGCACAATCGTCGTACTCTGGCATGAGTTCTGGCCGCTGGTGAAATCGTTTTTCACATTCAAGCGAGACAACAACTTCTATTATGTGTGCAAGATTCTTGTTTCGTGCATCCCCGTCGGCATCGTCGGCGTGCTGCTCGAAAAACAGATTGAAAAATTCTTCGAGGGCAACCTTGTGGTTGTCGGTATCTGTCTGCTTGTGACTGCCGCTCTGCTTTGTTTCGCCTATTTCACCCGCACACGCGAGGCTCTGCGGCATCCATCCGGTCCGCAGGGCCGTGATATAACCTGGCTCGACGCGTTCATCATCGGCTGCGGCCAGGCTGTAGCGGTTCTGCCGGGTCTCTCGCGTTCGGGCACCACGATTGCGACCGGCATACTCTTAGGTGATAACCGCGAGAAGGTGGCCCAGTTCTCGTTCCTGATGGTTATCATCCCGATTCTCGGCAAAGGCTTGCTCGATCTCAAGGACATGCTCATGCCCGACCCGGCAACTGTCGGCCAGACAGCAGCTGTCGCCGTCGACCCGGTGGCGCTTCTCGTCGGCTTCCTCGCGTCGTTTATCGTCGGCTGTCTTGCCTGCAAATGGATGCTCTCGATTGTAAAGAAAGGCAAACTCGTCTGGTTTGCCGTCTATTGCGTGCTCGCCGGCGCTTTGTGTATCGGCTGGTCGCTGACTCACTGATAAGCAAATATCATACTGCATGGATTTCCTTAGCGGCGAACTGCTATATATCGACAAACCCCTGGGCTGGACCTCGTTTGACGCTGTCAAACGCCTGCGCAGCGCTCTGACGCGCCGTCTCGGCGTCAAGAAGCTCAAGGTAGGTCATGCCGGCACACTCGACCCTCTCGCTACGGGCGTTATGGTTGTCTGCACCGGCAAAGCCACCAAACGCATCGACGAGCTGCAGACCGGCGTCAAAGAGTATATTGCGACAATAGCTCTCGGAGCCACTACACCGTCGTTCGACCTCGAGACCGAAATTGATGCCACGTACCCCACAGATCACATCACCCGCGCGGCGGTCGAACAGGCGCTCACACGTTTTACGGGCACCATCGAGCAGATACCCCCGGCTTTCTCGGCCTGCAAGATTGGCGGTGACCGCGCTTACCGCATGGCCCGACAAGGTCAGGAGGTGACTCTTAAACCAAAAATACTCGTCATCGACGAAATCGAACTACTCGATTTTAAGCCGACAGAAATCACGATAAGAGTCGTCTGCAGCAAAGGCACATATATCCGCGCTCTTGCCCGCGACATCGGCGAGGCCCTCGGATCAGGGGGGCATCTGACAGCCCTGAGGCGCACACGTGTGGGAGACGTCACTATAGCCGGCTGTCTCAGTGTCGACGCCGCTGTCGAGCTTATAAAGACAGTCGTCATAGAGATGCCCGACGACTATAAAAACAATTGAATTACATAGACTGATAAGAAATAACACAGTAGAAATGAAGCTATCACAATTTAAATTCAAGTTACCCGAAAATCTCATAGCCCAGTATCCGGTGCCTAACCGCGACGAGGCACGCATGATGGTTCTCCATCGCAATACCGGCGAGATTGAACACCGCCAATTTAAAGAAATTCTTCAGTATTTCGATGAGGGAGATGTTATGGTCTTTAATGACACCAAGGTCTTCCCGGCGCTTCTTTATGGTAACAAAGAAAAGACTGGCGCCCGCATCGAAGTGTTTCTGCTTCGTGAACTTAACGCAGACAATAAGTTGTGGGACGTTCTTGTCGAACCGGCGCGAAAAATACGTATCGGCAACAAGCTTTATTTCGGCGACGATGAGTCGATGGTGGCCGAGGTGATTGACAATACGACCTCACGCGGCCGCACCCTTCGTTTCCTCTACGACGGCTCACATGAAGAATTCAAGAAAGCGCTATATGCTCTGGGGCACACTCCGCTGCCTGAATATATCAAGCGCGAGCCCAACGAACAGGATGCCGAAGACTACCAGTGTATCTTCGCAGCCCGCGAGGGTGCCGTCGTGGCTCCTGCCGCCGGACTCCACTTCTCGCGCGAACTGCTCAAACGTCTTGAGATCAAAGGTGTAGAACAGGCTTTCATCACCGTCCACAGCGGCCTGGGCAACTTCCGGGAAATCGATGTTGAGGATCTCACCAAGCACCGCATGGACTCTGAACAGATGGAGGCTTCGCAGAAGCTCGTCGACACGGTCAACCACGCCAAAGATACAGACCATCGTGTCTGCGCGATCGGTACGTCGGTACTGCGTGGCATAGCGACAGCCGTTAGCATGGGCGGCCACATGAAGACATACGAAGGCTGGACAAACAAATTCATTTTCCCGCCCTATGACTTCACGGTCACAGACGCTCTTGTCACCAATTTCCATCTGCCTTATTCGACTATGCTGATGATGACGACGGCCTTTGCGGGCTATGAAAAGCTCTTCAAGGCATACGACGTGGCAGTCAAGGAAGGCTATCGCTTCGGCGCCTACGGCGACGCGATGCTTATTCTCTGATAGTGAGATAGCTATAATAGCTATAATAGCTAAGATGGCAGAAATGCTGTTTTAGCTATTTTTTTATAATGTCCTGAGGACTTGGGCGAGGGCGATGAGGACTTCGTTGGTGGCGCGTTCGATGACGCGGCTGCGGTTACCGGGCAGTCTGAGCAGGCGCGATGTCACCCGACCTTGGACGCATACGGAGGTCCAGACTGTGCCGACGGGCTTGTCGGGCGTGCCTCCGCCGGGTCCTGCGATGCCCGATGTGGCGACCGAACAGTCAGCCCCTGTGGCGCGGCAGGCGCCCGCGGCCATCTGCTCGACGACTTCGCGGCTGACGGCGCCATATCGCTCAAGGTCGTCGCGACTGACGCCGAGGAGGCCGGTCTTGACGTCATTTGAATAACTCACTACCGAGCCGACATAGCTGTCGCTGCAACCGGCAATCTCTGTTATTTTATGGGCGATGTTGCCGCCGGTGCAGCTCTCGGCTGTCGCCATCGTGAGGCCGTGGCGGCGAAGATAGGTGAGGACGATTTCAGCCGGGGTGCCGTCGCCGTCATATAGCATAAGGCTGCCGAGAGTCTGTTTCAGCTGCGCTGCGTAACTGTCGGCGAGGTTGTCAATGGCCGAGGAGTCTGTGCCGACACCGTCGAGGCGCAGACGTATGAATCCCGGCGTCGGCAGGTAGGCTAAATGGAGTCCGGCGGGGAGAGATGCCTCGAATTCTTCGAGCTGTTTGGCGAGCGCCGACTCGGTGATGCCGGTGACGATGACCGTGCGGTGGGCGATGGCCGTGTCGGGCTGAAAGTGGGTGATAACCTCGGGTATGACGGCGCTGACGAGCATGCCTTCGGTCTCGAAAGGCACGCCCGGCATGGCTATGAGCATCCGGCCGTCACGTTCGAAGACCATGATGGGCGCTGTGCCGAGACGGTTCTGTATGACGCGGCAGCTTGAGGGCACTATGGCCTGGTCGGCTGTGAGCGGATTCATTTTCAGGCCGCGAAGGTTGAAGACGTTGATGATGTTGTCGAGAACTTCGGCGTTTTTTATCGGTTCGCCGCCGAAAATTTCGGTCATCACGCCTTTGGTGATGTCGTCTTTGGTCGGTCCGAGGCCGCCGGTGGTGATGACAAGGGGGCTACATTCCATAGCGCGTTTTATGGCCGAAGATATAGCCTCTCTGGTGTCGCCGACTGTCTCGACGGATGCTATTTCCCAGCCGAGGGCGTCGAAGTGGCGGGCTATGAAGCCCGAGTTGGTGTCGGTGACGCGGCCGAGTAGCAGCTCGTCGCCGATGACGACTATAGAAAGTTTCATGGGTGTAGTGTCAGACAGTCACGCGGGCGTATGGCGTCTCGCTGTAGCTGCAGAATTGTTTATCGAGATATTTGTAGTATCCGGCTATCGCCACCATAGCGGCGTTGTCGGTGGTGAAAGCGCGCTCGGGTATGAATGCTTTGATGCCGCGACTCCGGCAGAAGTCTGCGACGGCGGTGCGGACGCCCGAGTTGGCCGACACGCCGCCGCCGATGGCTACGGTGGTGACGCCTGTGCGGTCGACAGCTTTTTTAAGTTTGTCGAGCAGGATGTCTATGATTGTCGCCTGAAGCGATGCGGCCAGATCGGCTTTGTTTTTTTCGATAAAGTCAGGGTCGAGGCGTGTGGCGTCGCGCAGAGTGTAGAGAAACGAGGTCTTCAGGCCGCTGAAACTGTAGTCGAGACCGTCGATATGGGGTTTGGCGAACTTGAATTTCTTCGGGTCGCCTTCGGCGGCGAGACGGTCGATGTGGGGGCCGCCGGGGTAGGGGAGTCCCATCACTTTGGCGCATTTGTCGAAAGCTTCGCCGGCGGCATCGTCGATGGTGCGTCCGATGACTTCCATGTCGTTATAGTTCCTGACAAGTATCAGCTGGGAGTTGCCGCCCGAGACGAGCAGGCAGAGGAAGGGATACCCGGGGACCTCGTCGTCGGCTTCGCGTCTGACAAAGTGCGACAGTACGTGGCCGTGGAGATGGTTGACGTCGATGATGGGCACACGCAGCCCGAGCGACATTCCTTTGGCAAAGCTTGTGCCGACGAGCAGCGAACCAAGCAGCCCGGGGCCGCGGGTGAAGGCTATGGCCGACAGGCCGTGTTTGTCAATGCCGGCGCGTCGGAGGGCCGTGTCGACGACGGGAACGATATTCTGCTGATGGGCGCGTGAGGCCAGTTCGGGCACGACGCCACCGTATTCTTCGTGAACGCTCTGCGAGGCTATGACGTTGCTGAGCAGGATGCCGTCGCGTATGACGGCGGCGCTGGTGTCGTCGCATGACGACTCGATTCCTAATATTGTGACAGACATTTGTTTAGAAGATATATCCGAATCCGAGGGTTATCATTGTCGACGAGTAACCTTTTATGAAGCAGTATTTGGCCTCGAGATTGAGCTTGATGGTTTCGCTGCATTTTAATTCAAAGCCCGCGCCGAGATTGAGACCGAAGCGGTTGCGGCGTGTCGAGACGTCGTCGTCGAGTTCCTGCTGTGTCCTGTCGGTGTGGCGGTTCCACGATGAGTAGTTCATGCCGGCAAGAGGATAAAGGGCGACACGTTCGGCGCCTATTATGCCGAAAGGTATGTTGACATTCAGGTCAAACATAAATGCGTCGAGATCGTTGTGCTTGAACGCATAACTAAGTTCGGGTGCGATTCTGATATGGTCGCTGAACGAATATCTGAACACGAGGCCGGCTACAGCCGAAGTGTTTTTGCTGATATAACCCACTTTGGGGCCGAACGATTTTTCGCCCTT
This sequence comes from uncultured Porphyromonadaceae bacterium, assembly GCA_902493335.1. Taxonomy (GTDB): domain Bacteria; phylum Bacteroidota; class Bacteroidia; order Bacteroidales; family Muribaculaceae; genus CAG-873. The sequence continues at coordinate 28,337 of CABUPJ010000020.1, read as the reverse complement.
TGTGATCTGGGCCTGGGTAGTCATTGCTGCCATGCTCAGGATAGCAAAAAACAGGAGCGCGATAGGTTTTGTCAGTCGTTTCATTTTTGATTCGGGTTAATTTGCGGCAAAGATAAAGATTTTAACTAAGTCATGGAAATTAAAATGTGTCTTATAGGACTTATTTTTTGTGATATTAATTCAATAAAATGCGTATCTTTGTGTTATGCTATAATTTATTATGAAAAAACTACATCTGATTCTGCTTCTCACATTCCTGCCATTGCTTATGGTCGCGCAGTCACCTGAGAGTGTCGCGCTTTACGCGAAAGGCAAGGACCTGTATAATGCCGGCGATTATAAAAAAGCCGCCGAGACCTTTATCGAAGTTCTCGAGCTCGATAAAACCGAGATGCCCGATGACACCTATAATCTTGATGTTGTCAGCGGCTGGGTCGCGTCAAGTTATTATAAGGCAGGAGATAAAGGAAAGGCAGTCGAATACGATCCTTATTTCTACGAACTCGAACCGGTCGACCGTGCGCAAATGGCGCAGATATTTAATTATTCAAACATGTCAGTACAGACAAGTGATATTAACTCTGCGATAATGTGGGTCGAGCGTGAACTTGAAGAAGAGATTAAACTATTCGGGCCTGATCATTACGTGGTCAAAGGCAGTTATTTCGCGCTTGCCACGTATGAATTTATGCGAAACAATATCTCTGCGGCTATCAATTATAATCAGAGATTAAAAGAAATTACTCAAAAAATAGCAGCTCGCGTAACTACTGATGGTTGGGATGCAAACATCTATCTTGTAGACGGATATATAGCTGTGAATAGCCAAGACTACGACCGTGCTTTTTATTATGCGACTGAGGGCTGGGAGCGGTTAAAGAAATGGCTCTCAGTGCAGACATTCTGTTACAAAGAGTTTTTTGCATTGATGATGCGTTGTTATATAGCTAATCAGGATTATGACAGCGCATCGGCCCTGGCAGCAGTTGCAGAGAAAGATTTTCGTGAACTCGACCCTGAAAAAGTCGGGCAGGCTGCGCAACTTGTAACCTATATTGTTGAATATTATCTGAATACTATGCGATATAGCGCAGCGGCTGATTTGAGCGAGTATGCGCTCGGTCATGTCACGGATGAATATGCACGCGGTCGCTTGCTTACGGCCGCAGGGTCGGCTTATCTGTCGCTCGGTCGCAATATGGAAGCAACCGAGCGTCTCGCTGCTGCACATGATATATTTACGACCCTGCATGCCGAGTTTGATATTGCGAGCGTCGACTTCTATTTGGGCTCCGCGATGGACAACCTGCGCCGCTATGACGAGGCAATGGACTATTACAAAGAGGCTCTGAAGCTTTTCGGCAAAGATAAAAATAACAATGCCATATCATATTTCAGCGCATTGTGCCGCATCGCCGCCATAGAGACGCGTACACGCCGCTTCGACGCCGCTCTCGCGCGACTCGCCGAAGCGCGCAAGTTCACGGCATCATATCCGAATTCTTTCAATGACATCCACCAGGCTTTCCTTTACCGCGAGGAAGCATTCTGCTATATGGGCAAGAACATTAACGACGAGGCTGTCGACAAAATGCGTCAGGCAGTGAGCCTGTATGAGCAGAGCGGCGCAGGCCTCGATTATAATTACATTGACGCGGCAGCCGAGCTTTTCTCGATGCTCATTAAGGATGAGGCTACCCGCGGCGAAGCCGAGCAGATAAAGGACCGTCTTTATAAAATCAGCGAGGGCTCAACCGAACAGGCCGGCCTGTTGAGAATAAAGGTGCTCGATAAACTGGCAAATTCATATATGACCAATATGTACTTCGACGAGGCTCTTGCGATTAACGAGGAATTGCTCGACTTTGCCAAGGCTTATCCCGATTATGACACTTACGATGCCATATCGAACCGCCTGATGCTTCTGACTTTCACCAACCGCAAAAACGAGGCGCGCAGCGAGCTTGATAATCTTTATAACACGACATTGTCAGAGAATGGTAAGTTTTCCAAAAAACATTTACAGGCGGTGTTGCTCAACTGTGTGTATATAGATCAGACAGGCGATTTGGCGCGAATGGATCGTCAGGCGGAGTTAGGACATGAGATTATTGATATTGCGCGGACAATATATAGCGATGAAGACCCTTCGCGTTTCCAGCATTTGATGTGGGGCGCTAAGATTTTGAGTACAACCGAATATGACTATGCGGCTGATGTTATTCTTGAAACTCTCAGGCAGACTCCCGCTCAAATAAAAGACGCCGATAAATCGAATGTATGTAACGCCTATGCCACGCTCGCTACAATAAATAATAATCTTTGGAAACTTGATGACGCGCTTAAGTACGCTGAGAAGGCGCTCGGGGTTATTAATGATGGGGTCAACGGTTTTGTCGCGCCTGCCGCACTGCTGACGGCCGGACAGATATACATTAAATTAAACCGTCTCGCCGATGCCGAAAAAATACTAATGAAAGCTCTCGACAGTAGCATGGCAATGAACGATGGCGGTATGGCAACACTTATACAGACATACAACACGCTGGGTGACCTTTATTTAAAAATGGGCCGATATTCACTTGTTGAAGAGTACCGTAAGAAAAGTGAACAAATTCAGTCTGAACGCTATAGCGATAATGAAGCCGTTGTCATGACGAATAGTGTAAACGGTCTGTGGGCCAAATATAATGCAGGCAAAAAAGACGAGTGTCTCAGAGACATAGACAACATCGACCGGATAATAGGCTCAATCAAAAATTTTATCAATCTTGACCGTTCGCTGCCAAATCGCCTCAGGTCGCAGTATTTCTTTTTGGAAGGAGATTATGAGTCAGCCCGTATATATGGAGATTTGGCATATTATACTGTAGAAACGTATGATAATTGTCTGCTGACATCGAAGATTTATACCGCTCTCGGCGACTACGAGACATCGTTAGAGCGGGCAAACCGTGCGGCGGAAATCGCCGGACAGATAAACGACAAGAATTCAGTGACGGTAATCGCCCCGCTTGTTCAGGCAGCCGAGGCAAAGATGATGCTCGGTGACAAGCAGGGCGCAATCGAGAACTTCCGCCGGGCCTATAACATAGGCTGCGATTATATTTCGAATAACATACTGACGCTGACGGCGGCCCAGCGCGCCGACTTCTGGAACTCGAACTTCGGATTCTACCGCACGACGCTGCCCTATGTGACCGTCGGCTATCTGCGTGATACCGAGATGAACGGCTTGCTCTATGACGCGATGCTCTTCTCTAACGGCCTGTTGTTTAACGCCGACAGGTCGATAATCGATCTGGTTAAAAAGTCGCCCGAAGACGTGCGTGTTTTATATGGCCGGTGGATGTTTAAGAAAGATTTACTTAAACGTCTGACGGCGCAGGCAGAGGCAGCGGTCGATGCCAAAGAGGCAGAGTCGTATCGGGCTGACATCAACCGCATCACCACAGAGGTGTCAGACGTCGAGCGTCAGTTGCTCGACCGCATCGGCGAGACGACAGGCAATGACTGGCGCCTGCCGAAGACAACCTGGCAGCAGGTGCGTAAGGCTCTGCCGCGCGGAGCCGCCGCCATCGAGTTTGTCGACTATGAGATGGGCGACAGCATCAGCGCGCTAATCGCCCTTATCCTCACCAAAGACTCGAAACTGCCTGTGCTGCGCGAGGTCTGCAAGGGCGACCGCGACTTCATCACCAACGACTTGATGTTCGCCGACCGCGATTTTACCGACAAGTTCTTCAAGACATTCGCCGACGATATCGCCGGTTGTACGTCGGTCTATTTCGTTCCACAGGGGGCGCTGTGTTCCGTGGCTCTTGAGTCACTGCCCGTCAGCGACGGCATCCTTCCCTCGAAGCCCGAGTTCTATCGGTTGACCTCGACCCGCGAGCTTGTCAGATCGCGCCGCGGCAAAGGCAAGTACAGGTCAGCGACCATCTACGGCGGCCTCAAATATGACATGGATGTCGACAGCATGGTTGCCGACGCCGGACGCTATCCCGAGCTTCGCGAGCGGGGCTTCAACGCCGACAACCTGCTGTCGGCGCGCGTCTCGCGCAAGGGCGACGTCGTGATACCCGAACTCAAGGGTGCGCTCGTCGAAGTCGAGGCCGTTTCTGACTTCTATAAGAAAGTCACCGGCCACACGCCGTTGCTTAAGACCGGCGCCGACGGCACGGAGTCGTCAATCAAGGCTCTGTCGGGCCGTTACGGCAGCATATTCCATATCAGCACCCACGGATTTTTCGTCGCCGACGACAGTCAGGCCGACGACAGAGAACTCAGACAGTCAGAGACTCTGACAGCCGAAGACATAGCGCTCGAACGCTCGGGCCTGCTCATGGCTGGCGCCGCCAACCGCTATCTCGGACTCGAAGACATACCGTCGGACATCGACGACGGCATTCTGACGGCCGCCGAAATTGCGCGCCTCAATCTCGAGAACGTCGACCTCGCGGTGCTGTCGGCCTGCGAGACCGGTCTCGGTCAGGTCACGGGCGACGGCGTCTTCGGCCTGCAGCGGGGATTCAAGAAAGCCGGCGTCAACTCGATACTGATGTCGCTGTGGAAAGTCGACGACGACGCCACGTGCCGTCTGATAACGGAATTCTACCGTCATTGGCTTGGCGACCCTTCGGCCGGCGTGGCCGCCACAGACAAGCACAGCGCTCTCGAACGTGCCAAGCAGATAGTCCGCGCGACTCCCGGCTGGGAGAATCCACGCTACTGGGCCGCCTTCATCCTTCTCGATGCAATTGACTGATAACGCTAAATACCAAAGATAATATGCCAAATCTCACACCCTGCTATACCTGTAAAGCCATGATAGAAGACGACAGCGTCTTCTGTGACCAGTGCGGCGCTGAATTGTATATCTGCCCCAAGTGTAAAAAGTTCGGCAAAGGCGCCGGAAAGCGCTGTGCCTCGTGCGGCGGCGAGCTCGTCAGAGCCGGACAAGACGTCGCGTTAGGGTCTGACAGGTCTGACAGGTCAGACTCGTCAGACAAAATCGTGGAGCCCGCGTCTCTGGCGCTTGTGTGCGACAATCCGGCGGTAACGCTGACGTTGGCTGACGGTGCAGTCATAGGGCGCACGACGGGCGATTATGTCGCACAGCTCGGCTCTCTCATTTATATCTCGGGGCGTCACGCCTCTCTGTCATTCACCGCCGGCAAATGGTATATCACCGACCTCGGTTCGCGCAACGGCACGACTGTCAACGGTTTTAAGTGTCAGCCCGGGCAGCCAGTGGCGTTAATGGCGGGCGATAATGTCAAATTTGCAAAGACCTATAATTTCATCGTCAAATGAAACTGCATTTTACAGTGGCTTCGTCGGCCGGGATGGTCAGGGAGAATAACGAAGACATGGCCCTGCTTGTCGGCGCCTTTTACCGCGATGACGCCGATGTACTGCCGCCTGTGACCCTGTCGCCCGAGTCGCGCTTCTGTGCTGTCGTCGCCGACGGAATGGGCGGTTATGAGGGAGGCGAGGTTGCCTCGGAGATGGTGCTTCATTCGCTCGACTCGTTTGTTTCGGCTTTGCCTCATGGTGTTAGGGCCGAGGATGTTATGTCTGAGATGAAAACGCATTGGCTTGCTGAAGCGACAGCCGAAATGCTCGCGGCCGCCTCGGCCGACAGCCGTCTCGTCTCGATGGGGACGACTCTGACCGGATTTATTTTTATCGACGGCCGTGTCCTGCTTGTCAATGCAGGCGACAGCCGGGTGTATCGTCTTCGTGACGGTTTCCTCAGGCAGATGACGGTCGACCACTCGCTGAGGCAGCTTACCGGCGACATGTCGCAGCCGTCGAATGTGATTTATAATGCCATCGGTCTGCAGGAATCATTTATCGATGTGACGGATGTGACATCGCGCATTGCAGTTGGCGACCGTTATATCATCTGCTCGGACGGTCTGTGTGACATGCTCGATGATGACGAGACTGCGGCCGTATCGGCGTCACCGGCAGCGGCCTCGGATATTGTCTCGGCGGCCTGCCGCGCCGGCGGAGCCGACAATGTTACAGTCATCACAGTGGATATCTGCAGCGAATAGCGCTTGTTTAAGCATATTTCTCTTTTGCAGACATCTGATTAAGATATATTTATAAATAATTTCAGTGAAAATGCGTTATAATAGATGAGAATTGGATAAAATTACGTAACTTTGCATGATTATTGCAGTAATATAAACGTTTATAGCAAAACATGAGGCAACTAAAGATAACAAAGTCGATTACTAACCGTGAGAGCGCCTCGCTTGACAAGTATCTTCAGGAAATCGGTCGTGAAGATCTTATCACGGTAGAAGAAGAAGTAGAACTCGCCCAGCGCATCCGTCAGGGCGACCAGGCAGCCCTCGAAAAACTCACCCGCGCAAACCTGCGATTTGTCGTGTCGGTGGCAAAGCAATACCAGAATCAGGGCCTGTCGTTGCCCGACCTTATCAACGAAGGCAATCTCGGACTAATCAAAGCAGCACGCAAATTTGACGAGACACGTGGCTTCAAATTCATATCATACGCCGTCTGGTGGATTCGCCAGTCTATCCTGCAGGCTCTTGCCGAGCAGTCGCGCATTGTGCGTCTGCCGCTCAATCAGGTAGGCTCGCTCAACAAGATCAGCAAGGCACTCTCGAAATTCGAGCAGGAGAATGAACGCCGCCCCTCGCCCGAGGAACTCGCCGAGACTCTCGACGTGCCTGTCGAAAAGATTGCCGACACGCTCAAGGTTTCGGGTCGCCATATCTCTGTCGACGCTCCTTTTGTCGAAGGTGAGGACAACAGTCTTCTCGACGTGCTGACTAACGACGATTCGCCTATGGCCGACGCGACCCTCAACCAGGAGTCGCTCTCAAACGAAGTCGACCGTGCGCTGCGTCAGCTCCATGAGCGTGAGCGCGAGATACTCAAGATGTTCTTCGGCATCGGCTGTCAGGAGATGACACTCGAGGAAATCGGTGCGAAATTCGACCTCACGCGCGAGCGTGTGCGTCAGATTAAAGAAAAAGCCATCCGCCGGCTTAAAGGACAGAAGAGCCGTCTGCTCAAATCATATCTCGGTTCTTAAAAGAATCGACAAAATATCAGCTTAAAGAGAGTTGTCTTAACCGGGCAGCTCTCTTTTTTGTTTAATCAGAAATAAAATATCTGGTTGATGTTTTTATATTAAAAGTCGAAAAAATATTGCAAAAATTTTGAAATTTGCATTTATTATTATATTTTTGCGGCGTTATTAGATAGTTAACCATAGATTTGTTTAAAATTAAAGAATGAAAAAACTTTACACTTTGTCACTTTGTGCTTTTGTAAGCCTTGCGGTCGCAGGCGCTGTTCCGGGTCGTTTTGTCAAACAACAGGTAAAGAATAAGACCAAACGCGCCCTTGTCATAAAAAAGGCGGCTCCCGGCCAGCTCTGGCGTCCGGTTTCGGCCACTCAATATGTGTTTGAAGACGGTGAGTGGCTTGAAATGGCTGTGGAAGAATTTGAATATGACAGCCGAGGCAATGTCATAAAATCGACTGCCAATGAAGACGGTTTTCTCAATGTCGTCGAAGACAAGTATAACGATGACAACATGCTGGTCGAACGCATTGAAAAGGAAGGTGAAGAAGGCGGCGAACTCGTCAATGTATCTAAGCGTACCTATGTCTACGACCCGATTGTAAAGGATTATTACATCCAACGTAACGGTTACAACTGGTCTGACGGCGAATGGGTCGCCAACTTTTATTGTGAAAATAACATCATCACCCGCAATACCGGCGGTAACATCATCGAGATTGTCAAGGAACTGCCGTTGATGGATAATATGTGTCCGGCTTATAAAAGCGTCTGGAACTATGATGCCAAAACCGGCAAGGCAAACGAATTCTATTATTATTACAACGAGAATATGACGGCCCCGTTATGGAATCTTTATGAAGAGGTGTCATATAAAAATATCGAATGGGACCGTACTGACGGTCAGATGACCGATGGAATCATGGAGCTTCTTTCGGGCGCGAACCGTGTCAAATATGCCGATATCTATTACGAGAATGAGCTTGACGGGCATATTATCGTGACCTACTCGGGTGAGAACGACTATGTGCTCAAAAATACATTTGTCAACCCCGACGAAGTGGCTCAGGAAGTGATTTATGAGGCAATTGACGAAAACGGAAGCTACAGAATCACAGAGAATATCTATCTTGACGACGAATATAATCTTGTTGAAGAGCCTTTTGTGACATCTGTCGAGACTGTTGTCATTGACGCTCACGGCAACATGACGGAGGATACCATAGAAGAGACTTACAGTGACGAGATGCCTTTTGTCATGGGAGAGAAACATGAATACGAATATGACGCCAACGGCAATCCGACTCAGTTGACAATTTCTATTTATGACATGGACGAGGAAGAGTATATTGCCGAAAGCCGCACAGTGTATGGCGATTATATCGATGTGGCGGGTATCGGCGGCATCACCGCCGACGGCAATGAGCCCGTCGAATATTTCAATCTTCAGGGCGTACGCGTCGATAATCCGGCCGGAGGCCTTTATATCCGCCGTCAGGGTTCAGATGTCAGGAAGATTATAATTAAGTAAAATATTTTGGTTTAATGTGCGAAAAGCCGTCGGCATCTTCGGAAGCCGGCGGTTTTTTGTGATTTGTTTCTCAAACGAATTACCGGATGATGCCAGCCGCGCGGAACATACGTTCGTAATGCTCGGCTTTTTTCTCAAGAGCGAGGGGATAGGCGCGGCTTGTCGAAGGCATACGCCAAATGTCGAGGCCGTCGGCTGACGTTACCATATGGCCCATGCGCGGCACTTCTGTGCCGGTCAGCGATGCGATGACACCGGCGGCCTTTTCGCCCGTTGTTGCGACAATATGACACTCTGGCATTTCGCCTAACAGATCGTAAAGAGGGACCGGCTCGACAATCTCGAGGTATTTGTCAGACGCATTGCCCATTAAGCGGCGTACCTTGCGGCCTGTGTCATTCAAAGCTATGCCATTTGCAGTCAGGAGTCTTTTGATCGCGTCGACATCGAAGAGACGCGTCTCGCGGTCGTAGAGCGCATAGCGGTCGCCGAGAAAGATAAGTCCCATCATAAACCAGAAATCGTTCGTGCGGTTGGGATAATAGAAATCCATCGACCAGCGTTTGGACTGCGGCGGGAATGTACCCATTATCACTATTTTTGCCCCGTCGGGTATGAACGGAGGCCACGGGTGGCATTCGAGGGGTTGTAGGTCGGTTGTTGTATTCATATATCTATAACGTCCGATGAGGCGAAATATTTCGGTGGGGACAGTATGTGTGACAGATGTTTTTTATCTAAAAACCGTTAATCGTGCGGAATATTGGTTTTTTTTAGATACCTTTGCCGTCGAATAATTCTATCACGAAAATGAAGCGCAAATTAGTCTCAACTATTATACTCATGGTGGCGATGCTGCTGCCGTTATCGTCAGAAGCCCAATTCCGTCGTTCGGTTGTCGCCGGCGTCAATATCAACGATCTCGTCTTCAAACAGGATCTTGCCGGCGTGTCATCAACGGTGGGCGCACAGGCCGGTGTCGAGGGTGAGCTCATGTTCCCCGGTATAGGTTTCGGCCTCAGCTTCGGTCTGATGTATAACCAGCTCGGCGGTCAGGTCAACCTTGGCGAGAAAAAGATTTGGGCGTCAGAAGGATATGGTAATGAGAAACTTTATCTCCATAACATCACGATTCCTCTTCATCTGCGTTTCAAGTGGACCCGTCTTAACGGTTTCGAGGATACTCTCGCTCCGCTGATTTTCGGTGGTCCCGATTTTTCGATACTTGCCGGACACAGCAAATGCGATGCAATCAAGTGGGCCGGCGGCGATCTTGGACTTACAGCAGGCATCGGTGCCGAAATCTTTAAAAAATGGCAGGTGACAGCCTCTTATACATGGGGCATGACCTATTCTCTGAAAACAAAACTTCTTGACGATTACAGTGCCCGCCAACGCCATTGGGCTGTCAGAGTCGCTTATTTCTTCTGATAACTTGAAAATTGCCATCGTCGGTTTGATTGATGTTAGCCGGTGCAGATTGTATTGTGGTAGGAAAATAACAAATAAAATGGACCGCGTCAGCGGTGTCATTTTATCTGCAGAATATAATAACGATGGCGAATACATATTCAAGCATTTACGTGCACGTTGTTTTTGCAGTTAAAAATCGTGAATCGATGCTGTTGGCAACTTTCAGGGAGCGCGTATACCAGTATATTTCAAAAATGCTTCGCGCCGGAGGGCATCTTCCGGTCGCAATCGGTGGGACTGAGAATCAAATTCATATTCTTATCAGGTATAATGTAAGTCAGCCTTTACCGGATTTGCTGCGAGATATCAAGGCCGGTTCATCAAGGTTTATTAATGATAATCGGTTTATTAACTTCAGGTTTGAGTGGCAGAGAGGCTATGGTGCTTTTTCACATTCAAGAAAAGAAGTTGATGCGGTAGCCGAATATATCAGGCATCAGCCCGAACATCATAACAGTCTGACATTTGCACAGGAGATGATTAAACTTCTTGATCGTTATGATATTGAATATGATGAAAGATATGTACTGTATGATGTATAAGAGTGTCGCCGCTATGCGGCTCTGAACGGCACCGATCATATATACCCGCGCTGCAGGCCGCATAAATGCGTCCTTTGCACGGGCCTAATGAACTGCCGCCGCTAGCGCGGCTGAAATTAGAGCAAGTAAAGTTATTTTGCAAACTATTACGCAATATTTGTCTTATCAAGTAGCTAAGGAGCCGCGTTAGCGGCGATAGTTCAATAGGCACGTACGAGGTGTGCGAAGCACGCCGAAGTGCGTGTGACAAGGTCGATTAATCAAGAAGGAGCCGCGTTAGCGGCGGCGCTTTACACCGGCTCCTGTATGTTGTCAAATAATTCCTCCCAGGCCGGGATGTCGCGCATGAACTGGTATTCGCCGGTCTCTGTCATGTAGCGGCAGCAATAATGACTGATGCCGTTGCTGACGATGAGCCACGGGGCACGGATAACAGAATTATACCGCGCAATCTGATCGAACGTTTTCTGGCTGATGACGACATCGGGCGCCTTGTATTCGACGACGACAAGCGGTCGCAGCTCACGGGTGTAGACGAGGGTGTCGCAGCGACGCGCCGTGCCGTTGAGGCGGAGACTCACTTCGTTTGCCATGAGAGACTGCCGGTATCCTTTCGCGTTGATAAGATAGTTGACGAAATGCTGTCTGACATATTCCTCGGGCGTGAGGGCCACAGCTTTGCCGCGCAGACGGTCGTAGACCTTGACGCCGCCGTCGTCATCGCGGGTGATTTTTATGTCGAAGTCGGGTAAATTGAGTTTCATGCTGTGACGGATGCGGAAATTTTTGTAAATTTACGACATAATATCGACAGACCGATATCAGAAAAGGAAAAATATTTATGGCACCACAGGCAGTAACATTCGACTCTCTCAGGCGACAGCTGGCCGCAAGACAGTATGCGCCGGTATATCTTCTTCACGGCGAGGAAGGTTACTATATCGACGCGCTTGTCAAGGAGTTTGAAAATATCCTGCCCGCGGAAGACCGTGAGTTCAACCAGCATGTGCTCTATGCTCCGCAGACCGAACCGGGCGCCGTGATGGATATATGCAGCCGTTTCCCGATGATGTCCGACTATCAGGTTGTCATACTCAAAGAGGCGCAGGCCATACGCTCAGACCAGCTCAACGCACTTCACCGCTATGCCGCCAATCCGTCGAGGTCGACAATCTTTGTCATCTGCTGCCGCGGAGCCGTAGCCAAGGCCAAAGACCTGATTGCCGCCGTAAAAGCCAATGGCGTCGTGTTTGAGTCGAAGAAAATAAGCGAGTATAACGCGCTGTCGGTCATCTCGTCGTTTATCGAAGCCAAGGGACTCAAATGGCAGCCGAAGGCGCTTGAGATGCTGCGCGATTATGTCGGCACCGACCTCAGCCGTCTCTATAACGAGATCGACAAGCTCACCACGGCGCTCGGCAAAGGCGCGACAGTCACCCCCGAGGATGTCGAGACCCATATCGGCATGAGCAAAGACTATAACAACTTCGAGCTTGTCGACGCACTTGCCGTCAAAGACGCGCTCAAGGTGTTCAGGATCGCCGAATACTTCAAGGCCAATCCCAAAAACAATCCGCTTGTAGTGACCTCTGCGGCCATATTCTCGTTTTTCGCCGATTTGTTGCTGGCGTTCTACACGCCCGACCGCAGCAACGACCAGGCTCTGATGAACGAGCTTAAGCTGCGCAGTCCGTTTCAGCTCAAGCGCTTCCGCGCTGCCATGCAGCGCTACAACGCTTTTCAGGTCATAGAAATCATTGCGGCGATACGCAGTTTCGACGCAATGAGCAAAGGGGTCGGTTCGCGTCAGGGCGACCAGGCCCTCTTCCACGACCTGCTCTATCATATCCTGACCGCTCCCGGCAACATAAAATTCTAATACAGCATAAACATGAAAAAATTTCCCCTGTTGTGGGTGCTGTTTCTCGCATCGGGAACGGCCGCTACAGTCACAGATTTTAAAACAGGAGTATACGAGGCGATTTCTGATTCTGATTTTCAGAAGGCCGATAGTCTGCTCGATGTCTGGCGTATTTCTGCCCCTCAGAGTCAGGAATTGTATCCGGCCGAGTTTAATCGATATCTGAATGAGGCGCGTCAGTCGATGATTACGCTTGAAGGTTCTGAGGGGATAAGAGAAGGTGCGTTCGTCCTCTCGGACTCTCTTGGCAATCAGGTAGGTGCTCTCGGCGAGAGAGTCGAGTGGAATGACTCATTATATTTAAGGGCGATAGAAGTCATTTCAGCCGGCATAGAAAGATACCCGTCGAGACTTGATTTCAGACTCGGAAAAGCAACTGCGCTGGGGTTCAGAGCAGAGTGGCCTGCAGTCATAGAGACGCTCGAAGGAGTTCTGGATCTGACATCGCGTGATGGAAATGTGTGGACATGGGAAGACGGAGACACCCTTGCAGCCGATTCAGCCGAGATTATTGTGCGTGATGCCATGTTTGATAATATCAGAGAAATATATGTAGCTGACTACGAGTTGACACCGGTTTATATTGATATGCTCGGAGCTAAGATTATAAGTGTATTTCCTGATGAATACCGCACGCTGAATATGCTCGGCGGCAGCAGATATGATCGGGGAGACAAAGCCGGCGCCATAGACTATTTTTATCGCAGCCATGAGGCCAATCCGGCTGACGGTCTTTCTCTGAGTAATATAGCTTACATATACTACAACGATAAAGACACGGTTAAAGCATTGGAAATCTGTAATAAAATTCTTGATGACCCTCAAATCGACGGGAAATCAAAAGAAATAGCTTCAAATCTGGTTGAGACGATCAACACGCCTCTTACACCGATAAGACCATATGATTATTTTTTCAAGTTTCTGCCCTTTGTTGGCGAAAGCGTGATGAATGAAAAGCCGGGCGATGCGTTATCGGATGTACATTTTGCTAACGTTGAGTTTTTGGAGTATAACAGAATGGTATCTCCGTTTGCAGATGCTGATATCGTCGCAACGGCTGTCGGAGAGGGCAGGGATGCTGTTTTTGTCTGGCAGTTTCCTGAACCTGAAGAGATGCCCCTGTGTCTTTTTGTTGCATTTGTCCCCGATGGCGAGGGCTATAGTGTTTATACTATCGAAAAATCTTTAGGCGACGCCTGGGTGCTGGGTGCCAGTAAGGACGGCAATCATTCTAATTACGGTGTCGTTGACCGTCCGGATGATGCTGCCGCTTTCGTTGGGATTCTTAAAAAGAAGGGTCTCGTGGCTGTGAAATAATAGCAGGATATTAATAGCTTGTCATTAAACGGGCTCTGACTCTGCTCTCGGTTTGAACCGCTGCGGGCTGTCGGGTGTTTTATTTAGACACGTGAAGGATAATCTTTATCGTATTAACTAAAACACAAGGATATGAATTACAAAATCGCAGAAATCGAGGGTATCGGCGAAGCTTATGCCGCCAAGCTCATCATGGCCGGTGTCGAAACGTCTGAAGAACTTCTTAAGGCTGGTGCAACACCCAAAGGGCGCAAAGAACTTGCCGAAAAGACAGGTATATCGCCCAAACTTATAATGACGTGGGTCAATCATGCCGACCTTTTCAGAGTCAAGGGTGTCGGCCCTCAGTTTGCCGAACTTCTCGAGGCTTCGGGTGTCGACACGGTCAAAGAACTTGCGGCCCGCAATCCCGAGAATCTGGCCGAACGTGTGCGCGAGGTCAATGACGTGCAGCAGCTTTGCAAACGCACACCTTCTGTCGGCGAGGTGATAAAGATGGTCGAGATAGCCAAGGCTCTCGATCCGGCTGTCACCTACTGATATTCCGACGCGGTCATATAGTCTATTATATAAAAACGCGACGCGCCGCCTTCAGCTGATGAGGGCGGCGCGTCTGTTTATTTATTGTCTCTCGGCTCAGGCGAGGATGCCGTGGGCTTTGAATACTTTCTGGATTTTTTCGAGGGCGGTTGTCACCTGGTCCATGGTGTGTGTGGCCATGAGGCTGAAACGGATAAGTGTGTCCTGAGGCGCTACTGCAGGCGACACTACCGGGTTGACGAAGATGCCTTCTTTGAGCAGATCGCTTGTGATGGCGAATGTCTTGAAGTTGTCGCGGATATAGAGAGGTATGATAGGCGTCGATGTGTTGCCGATCTCGAAGCCCATCGAGCGGAAGCCTTCGAGGGCGTAGTTGGTGAGTTTCCAAAGGTTTTCCTGACGCTCGGGCTCTTCAATCATGATGTCGATGGCCTTGAGGGCTGCGGCAGTCGATGCCGGCGTGATGCTGGCGGTGAAGATGTATGAGCGCGAGTGGTGGCGCAGGAAGTTGGTGATTTCTTTGTCAGTGGCGATGAAACCGCCGAGCGACGAGAACGATTTTGAGAATGTGCCCATTACGAGGTCGACGTCGTCAGTGCAGCCGTAGTGGTTGCAGATGCCGCGGCCTCCTGTGCCGAAGACGCCGATAGAGTGGGCTTCGTCGACCATGACCGAGGCGTTGTATTTTTTTGCGAGTCTGACGATTTCGGGGACGTTTGCCACGTCACCTTCCATCGAGAAGACACCGTCGGTGACAATGAGCTTGACTTTGTCGGGCTCGCAGCGCTGGAGCTGTTTCTCGAGCGACTCCATATCATTGTGCTTGTATTTGAGCGACTGCGAGAAAGACAGACGGCGGCCTTCAATGATAGAGGCATGGTCCTGTTCGTCCCAGAGGATATAGTCTTCGCGGCCGGTGAGGCATGAGACGACGCCGAGGTTGACACCGAAGCCGGTCGAGTAGATCATGACGTCTTCTTTGCCGATATATTCGGCGATGCGGGCTTCGAGTTGCTTGTGGAGGTCGAGGGTGCCGTTGAGGAAGGGCGAGCCGGCGCAGCCTGTGCCGTATTTGCGGATGGCTTCGATGGCGGCTTCTTTGATACGGGGGTCGTTGACAAGACCGGTGTAGCAGTTTGAGCCGAACATCAGCACCTTTTTGCCGTTGATGATGACTTCAGGATCCTGCTCTGAGGATATCGCTCTGAAATAGGGGTAGATGCCGGCGGCCTTTGCTTCCTGGGGGGCGGTATACTTTGATAATTTAGCTTGTAATAGCTTCATAGTTTATTTCGATGATTGGTATATTATATAAACTATAATGTCGATTGTGTAATAATTGTATCTCAAGCTGCAAAGGTAGCAAAAAAATCTTTTTTTATGGTTGTTTTGTTACGTTTTTTAGTCTGCGATTGGAAAAAAATGGCAAAAACAATAGTCTGCACCGACAATGCCGGACAATGGGGTCATATATTTTTTATTCGGAAACAAAAAATCATTATTTTTGCACAAAGTAAAATCCTTAAATCATATCCGCAATGAAGAAATATATCCTCCCTCTCTTTTTAATGGCAATATCGGCAGTCTGTAATGCGATAGGGCTGAGTGACAGCCTGCTGCGCTCTTATGCCGCTGAGATGCTGATTGTCGGTTTCAGAGGAGATTCGGTAGAGACCGATCCCGATATAAAACATATCCTCCGCGATGTGAGGCCGGGCGGTATAATTCTTTTTGATGTAGACCTTACGTCGGGCGGCGGTCTTGGAACACGCAATATCAAATCGCGCGCACAACTCGCTCATCTGACGGAAGAAATGAAAAAGATTGCCGGCTATCCTCTTATAATAGCCGCAGATCAGGAGGGCGGTCTTGTCCAGAGGCTCAAGCCGCGCTATGGTTATTCGCCGCTGCCCGAGGCCTATTATCTCGGTACTACTGTCAGCAATGCCGACTCGACCCGTATATATGCCCGGCTTATGGCCCGCGAGCTGGCCGAGGCGGGAGTTAACATGAACCTTGCGCCCGAGCTTGATATACACCGTCCCGACTGTCCGGTCATCGGAGGCCTGTCACGCGGGTATTCGTCGGAGCCTGACAGCATTGTGTTTCACGCGACGATTGTGATAGATTGTCTGGCTGATAAAAAGATCATAGCCGTCGGCAAGCATTTCCCCGGCCACGGCAGCGCGACGGCCGACTCTCACTATGGTCTCACGGACGTGACGGCCACATGGGATTCGACCGAACTGGTTCCTTTTAAAAAACTCATTGACTCCGGCCGACTCCCGGCGATAATGACGGCGCATATATTCAACCGCAATATCGACGCCGATAATCCCGCGACACTGTCGCACAAGATTCTGACCGGACTCTTGCGCGAGCGTCTCGGTTTCAACGGTGTAATTATTACAGACGATATGTATATGAAGGGGATAATAGACAATTACAGCATAGATGAGGCTGTTGTCAAGGCTATCAACGCCGGCGCCGACATGATGATAATGGGAAATAACATAAGCACCGGCTATGAGGCTGACCGTCCTGAAAAAATAGTGAATCTGATAGTAAGGGCGGTAAAAGACGGGCGTATCGCTGAGTCACGTATCGTTGACACCCACAGGCGTATTCAGTCGCTCAGGTCGCGCGTCGAGTGATTCAGTCGCGCGATATAATACTTTTTAAACGCTCCCAAAGGGTCGGTTTGGGCATTTTTATGTGAACCGATACTTTCG
Organism: uncultured Porphyromonadaceae bacterium; assembly: GCA_902493335.1. Lineage (GTDB taxonomy): Bacteria > Bacteroidota > Bacteroidia > Bacteroidales > Muribaculaceae > CAG-873. The sequence goes on along the minus strand of CABUPJ010000020.1, from coordinate 11,209 downwards.
ATGACTTTTTGTTGAGAAAGATGATTGAGGAGTGGAGCACGATTGCGACCCACTCTTCGAAGGGTACAATCGCGTGTATGCGCGACAGGGGTATTTTGTGGAATATCGATGACGGGTCGAGACTCTTGATGATAAGGCAGTCGTTTTCGAGATCGATGGTGATATTGTGGTGCTCGGCCACATAGTCGAACGGAAGAGCGAAGTCGAGACAATCGGGACTTTTGGGCAGCTTGCGGTACTTTTTGTATAAAGTATTGATAACTTGTTTTGTAATCATAATCGTCTGTCTGTCGGATGTTGATTTGCTTGTTGCCGGCCATCATGAAAAAGCTGCTTACAAGGAGAAAGGACTGCGGTTTTTAGCTGCATTGGAAATGGTCGTTTAATTTATAACATCTCGGCTGATATTTGGTTTAACGGTATCATTAAAAATTGCCCCCGTGTCGACATTTCGTTAACGCGGGGGCAAATATCTGGATTACTTTTTATCAGGCAAGGAAGCCGAGCAGAACGCCCGCAGCTACGGCCGAACCGATGACACCGGCTACGTTGGGACCCATGGCGTGCATGAGCAGGTAGTTTGATGGGTCATATTCGAGACCGAGGTTGTTGGAGATGCGGGCAGACATAGGCACGGCCGACACACCGGCGTTGCCGATGAGCGGGTTGATCTTCTTGTCCTTGGGAAGGATGAGGTTGAAGAGCTTCACGAAGAGCACGCCTGATGACGATGCGATGACGAAAGCCATGAAACCGAGGAAGAAGATGAAGATTGTCTGCGGAGTCAGGAACTGTGATGCCTGGGTCGACGCGCCGACGGTCATGCCCAGAAGGATGGTGACGATGTCGGTCAGAGCGTTAGAGGCGGTCTTGGCAAGACGGTTGGTGACGCCGCACTCGCGCAGGAGGTTACCGAAGAAGAGCATGCCGAGCAGGGGCAGACCCGAGGGAACGACGAAGCAGGTGAGGAGCATGCCGACAATCGGGAAGATGATCTTCTCGTTCTGAGAGACGGCGCGCGCGGGTTTCATCTTTATCAGACGTTCTTTCTTGGTGGTGAACAGACGCATCAGCGGCGGCTGTATCACAGGCACGAGGGCCATGTATGAGTAAGCCGAGACGGCGATTGCGCCCATGAGGTTGGGGGCGAGCTTCGATGACAGGAAGATGGCGGTGGGGCCGTCGGCGCCGCCGATGATGGCGATGGCGCCGGCCTGGTCAGGGGCGAAACCGATGGCAAGAGCCACCATGTATGCGCCGAAGATGCCGAACTGCGCGGCCGCGCCGATAAGCATCAGCTTGGGATTGGCGATCAGGGCCGAGAAGTCGGTCATGGCGCCGATGCCGAGGAATATCAGCGGGGGATACCAGCCGGCGCTAACACCGTTGTAGAGGATGTTGAGCACCGATCCCTGTTCGTAGATGCCGATTTCAAGACCGGCAGCCGTGTTGAAGGGCACGTTGCCGATAAGGATGCCGAAGCCGATGGGCACGAGCAGCATCGGTTCGAAGTTTTTCTTTATGGCGAGCCAGATGAAAAACAGACCGACAAGCAGCATCACAAAGTTGCCCGGTTCGGCATTGGCGAAACCTGTCAGTTCCCAGAACTGGCGCAGGTTGTTCATTAAGAAATCACCAAATGTCATAACGAGTCAGTTTATTCGATGGTGATGAGAGTGGCGCCTTCGAGCACAGAGTCACCGGCGGCGACGTTGATAGACGCGATTTTGCCGTCGCGGCCTGCGTGGATGGCGTTCTCCATTTTCATGGCTTCGAGCAGCAGCACTGTATCGGCGGCTTTGACTACGTCGCCGACTTTGACGGGAATCGACAGCACGACGCCGGGCAGAGGTGCTTTGACGGCGTGTGCGCCGCCGGCGACTGCCTGTTTGGCGATGACTTTCTCGCCTGTGGCTGTGCGGGGTGCGGCAGCCGGACGGTTTGTCGTCACAGCTTTGACTGCGGCCACGGCTTTGTGTTCGAGCTCGACTTTATAAGGCACACCGTTAACTTCGACCTGTGCGATGTTGTCGTCGATGTCGCCCACGGCTACCTTATAGGTATTGCCATTGATTTTATATTTATATTCTTTCATTTCAGGCAAATGTTTATCTGTTTAGTAATGATTTGTTGTGAGAGACTTTAACGGTGGGGGTGTCCGGGCACTTCGCGAAGACCGTAGATTTTCGAGCTCCAGGGTGAGTATGCGCGTTTGACTTTGTTGATAGTCAGCACGGTGCTCTCTGTGTCGTGGGCGTTGAGGTGCTGGTGGAGAGCCATGACGATGGCGGCGATTTCCTCGCCTGAGTCATGGTTGCTGCCGGTTGTGGCCGCCTCGCTCTTGTCGATGCCCTGGGCACGCATTTTGTTGAGCTTCGAGATCTGTTTGCTGATGGCGCCGATGCCGTAGAAGCAGAGGCAGAGGACGAGCAGGGCGGTGAAGACGATGCACATCGCCATGATTGTCATGCCGAAGCCGTTGGCGTCGCGGTTGGCAAATTCTTCGATCTTTTTGTTGGTGTCCTTGATGATGTTGGCGCTCGAGGGTGTGATATATGTCGCGGCGCCGTCGCCGGTGTTTTCGCCGGTGCGTATGGCCCACTCGCCTTCGCCGTCAGCTGTGCGTGCATAGCTGCAGTCGGCAGGAAGGTTGGCCGGTACGGTCACTTCGTCAATGAGTGTCTGGCCGTCGGCGTCATAGATGCCGATCCAGTTCTCCTGACCCGGGGTGAGCACGAACGATGTATGGAACGTGCCTTTGTTGGGCTCGCCGTCGGCGAAGAAGACAACATGCTGGCGCTTGGCGATCTTGGTGTTGACATCGCCCAGTGGGACGGGATATTTGGTCGGATTGGCGGGATCGTCGGTGATGTAGATGCTTGAGATTTCAATGGGGGCGAAGTTGCCGTTGAAAAGCTCGATCCATCCATGGCGCTGGCCATAGTCGTCGACGATGCTCGACTGGTTTTCGACCATGACCTCGTTGATGCGTACAGCTTTTCGCGACTGGGCGAAAGCTGCCGAGGCCATCACGACGAGGCTCATGGTGAGCATGAATAGTTTCTTTTTCATAAAATTGGCTTTTTCGACGGTTAGAGGGGTATGTTGCCGTGTTTCTTAGCCGGGTTGACGACTTTCTTGGTGGCGAGCTGCTGGAGAGCGCGGATGATGCGGAAACGTGTGTTGCGCGGCTCGATGACGTCGTCGATATAGCCGTATTTTGCTGCGTTGTAGGGGTTGCAGAAAAGTTTGTTGTATTCGGCCTCTTTCTCGGCGAGAACTTTGGCGGGGTCGTCAGATGCCTTGGCTTCTTTGGCGTAGAGCACTTCGACAGCGCCGGCACCGCCCATGACGGCGATTTCGGCTGTGGGCCATGCGTAGTTCATGTCGCCGCGAAGCTGTTTGCAGCTCATCACGATGTGGCTGCCGCCGTAGCTCTTGCGCAGGGTGACGGTGACTTTGGGCACCGTGGCTTCGCCGAAGGCATAGAGCAGCTTGGCGCCGTGGAGAATCACACCGTTGTATTCCTGGCCTGTGCCGGGGAGGAAGCCGGGGACGTCGACGAGGGTCACCAGAGGAATGTTGAATGCGTCGCAGAAGCGGACGAAGCGAGCGCCCTTGCGCGATGCGTTGCTGTCGAGGACGCCGGCGAGATATTTGGGCTGGTTGGCGACGATGCCGACCGACTGGCCGTTGAACCGGGCGAAGCCGACGATGATGTTCTTGGCGTAGTCGCGCTGTACTTCAAGGAATTCGCCGTTGTCGACGATGGCGCCGATGACCTCATACATGTCGTAGGGGCGTGTGGCCGAGTCGGGAATGATGTCGTTGAGCGAGTCTTCGAGACGGTCGATCGGGTCGTTACATTCAACCAGCGGGGGCTCTTCGAGGTTGTTCTGAGGTATGTAGGTGAAGAGTTTGCGGATAATCTTGATGGCTTCTTCGCCGTCTTCGGCTGCGAAGTGGCAGACGCCGCTCTTCGACGAGTGCACCTCGGCGCCGCCGAGAGCATCCTGGGTGACGTCTTCGCCGGTGACGGTCTTCACGACCTTCGGGCCGGTGAGGAACATATAAGAGATGCCCTTCGCCATGATGGTGAAGTCGGTCAGCGCGGGTGAGTAGACCGCACCGCCGGCACAGGGACCGAGGATGGCCGAAATCTGGGGGATGACGCCCGAGGCCATGATGTTGCGCTGGAAGATTTCGGCGTAGCCGGCCAGGGCGTTGATGCCTTCCTGGATACGTGCGCCGCCCGAGTCGTTGAGGCCGATGACGGGAGCGCCCATCTTCATGGCCATATCCATAATCTTGCAGATCTTAAGAGCCATGGTCTCCGAGAGAGAGCCGCCGAAGACGGTGAAGTCCTGTGCGAAGACGTAGACCAGACGGCCGTCTATTGTGCCGTAACCGGTGACGACGCCGTCGCCGAGGAATGATTTCTTCTCCTGACCGAAGTTGGTGCAACGGTGGCGCACAAACATGTCGAGCTCTTCGAACGAACCTTCGTCGAGGAGTTGGGCGATGCGTTCGCGCGCTGTATATTTGCCGCGCTCGTGTTGCTTTTCGATTGCTTTTTCGCCGCCGCCGATACGTGCTTGGGCGCGAAGCTCGATAAGCTCTTTAACTTTTTCGAGTTGACTGCTCATTTCGTTTCTTTTTATATATTGGGGTTGGATAATGACAATTATTTTTTGTTGGGATCCTCACAGAGTTCGATGAGGGTGCCGATTGTCGATTTGGGGTGAAGGAAGGCGATGTTGAGGCCTTCGGCGCCTTTGCGGGGTGCCTTGTCGATCACGCGGCAGTCTTTTGCCTGTACTTCTGCGAGTGCGTTGGCGACGCCGTCCTCGACTGCGAAGGCGATGTGCTGTACGCCGCCGCGACCGCCGTTGTTGGCGATGAATTTAGAGATGGCGCTGTCCTCTGACGTGCCTTCGAGAAGCTCGAGTTTTGTCTGGCCGACCTTGAAGAAGGCGGTGCGCACTTTCTGGTCTGCTACTTCTTCGATGGCGAAGCATTTGAAACCAAGAATGTTTTCGTAGAAAGGAATGGCTTCGTCGAGTGAAGGTACTGCGATGCCGATGTGTTCGATATGTGAAATATCCATTGCTGAAAATTATTTAATAAGGTTAATAATCAAAGTGTTAGGTATCTCTTGTGCCGCATGTCGGCATGACTTGCGACAATTTATCACGCAAAATTAGTAAAATAATTGATATTTTGTCGAGTAGGCCTCAAAAAAAGAGGCCGAAATTATCATGATGACAATTTCGGCCGAATGTCTTTGTGGCGGTTTGACGTCAATCTTTGTTTGACACAGGTATGGGGCGCGAGAACACTTCTTTGAATGAGATGAGGGTTTCTGTGCGTGCCATGCCGAGAGCCTGCACTTCATGCTGGAGCAGGTGGAGCAGGTGGTCGTTGTTGCGGGCAAACAGTTTGATGAAGATGTCGTAGCGGCCGGTCGTGTAGTGACATTCGACGACCTCGGGAATGCGTTTGAGCTCCTCGACGACGTGGTCGAACTGTGAGGGGTCGCGCAGGTAAAGCCCGACGTAGGCACACGTTTCGTAGCCTACGGCTTCGGGGTCGATGAGACATTGAGAGCCGGCGATAATGCCGTTGGCGATGAGGCGCTGGATGCGCTGATGGACGGCTGCGCCGGAGACACCGGCTTCGCGGGCAATTTCAAGATAGGGTTTGCGGGCGTTGGTTGCCAGTGTATTAAGAATCTTTAAATCTAAGCTGTCGAAATGCTGTCGGTTCATATAATAGGCCGGATGGTATTTGATTGTTAAAATATACTTGGTGTGAAACGGCTGCGAAAATAGGTTATTATTTCAAAAAAAGCAAGAAAAATTGCTCAAAAACATATATATTTTTTATGCGCTTTGTGTTATAAGGCCGGTTGGATTCTTTTTTCCAAAAAAAATCAACTTTGCATTGATTTTTCTTGCAAGAATAATGGGAAGTTTACTAACTTCGCATCGTCAAAAGCCCCGAGGGGCGCTTAATCAGGAATATTTATCAAATAATTTATATGATTTTTAATTTTAGAGTAGTATCTGACGAAGTCGACAACTTCAAAAGAGAGATCAAGATTGATGCCGACATGACATTTCTCGATCTTAAAAACGCGATCTGTGATTGTGTAGGCTATGATAAGAATCAGATGTGTTCATTCTTCCTCTGTGACCGCAACTGGGAGAAGGAAAAAGAAATAACATTCGAAGACATGGGCTCTGACTCAGATCAGGATGTGTGGCTGATGGATGACACTATCCTCAGTGACTTTATCGAGGACGAGGGTCAGAAAATGATGTTTGTGTTCGATTATATGACCGACCGTGCGTTCTTTATGGAACTTAAGGAAATTATCACAGGCAAGACGCTCAAGGATCCTGTCTGCACGCTCTCGCTCGGTCAGGCGCCTCCGCAGGTTGTCGATCTCGACGAGTTTGACGCCAAAGTCGATGCCAAGGTGGCAGCCGTTCCCTCGATTGAGGATCTTGACGAAGAATTCTATGGCGATGACGAGTTTAATCCCGACGAATTCGACGAGGAAGGCTTCGACGAGATGACTTTTAATGACTGATGATTCAGTATATACATTAATATATAAGAATTATTTAGAAAAACAGAGCCGCATCTGACAGAAATCGGATGCGGCTCTGTTTTTCCGGGTTTGCGGCTTAGGGTCACTGCATTTCCGTGACGAGCAGATAGACGGCCACGGCCAGCATGGCGCCGATGACAGGGCCGGCGACCGGTATCCAGCTGTATGACCATCGGCTCGGGCCTTTGCCCTTGATGTTGAGCAGCTGATGGGCGAGGCGGGGTCCGAAGTCACGCGCGGGGTTGATGGCATATCCCGTAGTGCCGCCGAGTGACAGGCCGATGGCGACGACAAGGAGGGCGACGGGCAAAGCTCCGATGGAGCCGAGACCAACCTCGGCCGCGTTTGACTTGTCGCCGATGAAGAGTATCGCCAGTATCAGCACGAAAGTGCCGATGATCTCGCTGAGGAGATTGCGTCCCTTGTTTTCGATGGCCGGAATGGTAGCGAAGACACCGAGTTTGGCGTCGGCGCCGTCGGTGGCGTCAAAATGGTCTTTGTAGAAACAGTAGACGGTCATGGCACCTGCGAATGCTCCGGCCACCTGAGAGGCGATGTATGGCAGCACTGATGACCAGGCGAATTTGCCCGCCGCAGCCAGACCGATCGATACGGCCGGATTCAGATGAGCGCCGGTGAACGGTCCGGCGATCAGCACTCCGCACATGACGGCGAGACCCCAGGCGATGGTCACGGCAATCCAGCCGCCGCCTTCGCCTTTCGATTTTTTCAGAGACACGCAGGCTACGACTCCGCAGCCTAAGAGAATCATGACGAAAGTGCCGAGAAACTCAAATATGCATTGTGTGAATAGTGATAGTTCCATGATGACAGCAGTAGTGGTTAGAATGAGATTTCGGGTCTGTAATCTGACAGAGTGCGTCTGACGGCGTCATACCATCCCTGCAGGCGTGCGTCGACGTAGGCGTCGTCTGCCTCGGGAGTGAATATGTGTTCGACCTGCCACTGCGATTTGATCTCGTCGATGCTGTCCCAGTATCCGACGGCGAGGCCGGCGAGATAAGCGGCTCCCAGAGCCGTGGTCTCGGTGATGCGCGGTCTGAGCACCTGCGTGCTGAGTATGTCGCTTTGGAATTGCATCAGCAGATTGTTGTGCGAGGCTCCTCCGTCGACTTTAAGATTGGCGACGGGAATTCTGGAATCGCGCACCATGGCGCTGACGATGTCGTAGGTCTGGAAGGCTATGCCTTCGAGGGCGGCGCGGGCGATGTGTGCGGCGGTGGTGCCGCGGCTGATGCCGGTTATCTGTCCGCGGGCATAGGGGTCCCAGTATGGTGCGCCGAGGCCTGTGAGGGCAGGGACGAAATAGACTCCGCCCGTGTCGGGCACTGATGCAGCGAGGACTTCGACGTCGCTCGAGCATTTGATGCAGCCCAGTCCGTCGCGCAGCCACTGCACGACAGATCCGGCGACGAAAATCGAGCCCTCGAGGGCATATGTCACTTTGTCGCCTACTTTCCATGCGACGGTCGACAGCAGGTGGTTTTCAGACATTATGGGTCTGTCGCCGCTGTTCATCAGCAGGAAGCATCCTGTGCCGTAGGTGTTTTTGATTGATCCGGGTTCGACACACATCTGGCCGAAAAGTGCCGCCTGCTGGTCGCCGGCGATGCCTGCGATGGGCACTTTGTGGGCGAAGATGGTTGTCGTCGTGTAGCCGTAGATCTCGCTCGAGGCTTTGACTGCCGGCAGCATCGCCACCGGTATGTCGAAGAGTTTCAGCAGGTCGTCGTCCCACTCGAGGGTGTTGATATTGAAGAGCATCGTGCGCGAGGCGTTCGAGACGTCGGTGACATGTACTTCACCGCGAGTCAGACGCCAGACGAGCCATGTGTCGACCGTTCCGCAGAGCAGCTTGCCCTCTTCGGCGCGACGCCGCGCGCCGGGAACATTGTCGAGAATCCATTTTATTTTTGATGCGCTGAAGTAGGCGTCGGGAATGAGGCCTGTCTTGCGGCGTATCATCTCGGCGACGCCTTTGTCGGTCTTAAGGCTGTCGATATATTCCGATGTGCGTCGGTCTTGCCAGACGATTGCGTTGTAGACGGGTTCTTCGGTCTCTTTGTCCCAGACGATGACGGTCTCGCGCTGGTTGGTGATGCCGATTCCTGCGATGTCTTTGCCCGTGACGCCGATCTCAGAGATGGCTTCGGCGATGACTGCGGCCTGTGACGACCATATCTGGTGGGGGTCATGCTCGACCCAGCCCGAGCGTGGGAAGATTTGAGGAAATTCTTTTTGGGCGACCGACCTTATTATGCCCGAACGGTCAAAAATGATGGCTCTTGAACTGCTGGTGCCCTGATCAAGCGCGAGAATGACTTTGTCCATGGTATTGCTGATTTTGATTATGTATATGGTAATGCAAATATATACAAAAAGTTTTTGCCACATAGGTTTTTGTATTATTTTGGCTATCTTTGTGAAATAAAAATATTAAATATTGATTTTCTTATCGACATTCAACATGAAACGACAGATTCTGACAGTATTTTCGATCGCGGCCGCATGCCTGTGTGGTGCTGCCGGCAATTCAGGTGAATGGACTATACAGGCGTCACGCGTCGATACGATGACGCAGTATGTAGGCGCGACGGCTTCAAACGGCGAGATTGGCATCACGCTCGGACGCCGCCCGATGGAGGTCACTGAAGTCTTTTGTGCCTCGGCTGTCGAAGACGGTTCGGCTGACGATATAAGCAAATTATTGCCTTCGATAAATCCATTTGTCATCAGGCTGGTGTCGGATGACGGTACAGAGCTTGCCGCGGCAGATGTCGGCCAGGCGATCGACATGCGTCATGCCGTCCATTCGTCGGAGATAGATTATCCCGACGTCAAAGTCACGTATGAGATGCGCGCCCTCAGGTCGCTGCCTCATGCCGGTATGATAAGGGTAGGGGTCAAGGCAAGTCGTCCTGTCGAATTTTTTGTCGTCAACGGCCATGCTGTCCCTGCCGTGCTTGCCGATGGTGCTGTTGTCGACCGCAGGAGTGTGAATAACGAGGGCGACAAGATCGAGATGACCCGTTCGGCTTCGGACTATAACCGCGGTGCCGACCATATAGTGGCCATGTCGGCTTTTGCGGCTGATGGCAACGGTCTCACCCTGATGTCGCCCGATACTCTGCGCGTCAGCCTCGGGAAAGGGCAGGAGGCAGCCTTCGATCTCTTCGGTGTCATATGCACCTCGTCTGAATACCGCGACCCGTGGAACGAAGCCGAGCGCCAGCTCATTTATGCCTTGCGCGAGGGCGGTGACAGGCTTATCGGGAAACATGAAGACCTTTGGGCCGGGCTCTGGCAGAAAGAGGTCTCGGCAGGCGGCGACGAAGAGCTGACGCGCCAGGCCCGCTTCGCCCTATATAATATCTACAGTAACCTCGCGCCCGGCAGCCGCCGCAGTCTGCCGCCGCTCGGCCTGACCGGTCCCGGTTATTACGGTCATGTCTTCTGGGATGCCGAGACCTGGATGTTTCCCGTCGTGCTCTATCTCAACCCCACGCTCGCCAAAGACATGATAAGCTACCGTGTCGACGGACTCGGCGCGGCCCGTGTCCGTGCCCGCGCCCACGGCTACCGCGGCGCCATGTTCCCGTGGGAGGCTGATGTCAATGGCGAGGAATCGACGCCGACCTTCGCGCTTACGGGTCCGCTCGAGCATCATATAACCGCCGATGTCGCCAACGCGGCGTGGGATTATTTTGAGGCTACGGCCGATACGCTGTGGCTTCAGGAAGAAGGTTATCCTCTGATAAAAGACTGTGCCGATTTCTGGGTAAGCCGTGCGACGCGCAATGCCGACGGCAGTTATTCGGTCAGAAATGTTGTCGGCGCAGACGAATATGCCGTTTCGGTCGACGATAATGCCTTCACAAACGGTGCGGCGCAGCGTAATCTCCGAGTCGCCGCTCTCGCTGCCGCCGCCTGCGGCCGACCTGCCGACCCGATGTGGAAAACCGTCGCCGACAACATGCGTTTCATTACCATGGACAACGGCGTCACCGCCGAATATGACGGCTATGCGGGTCAGATGATAAAACAGGCTGATGTCAATCTGCTTGCCTATCCGCTCGACGTCATTACCGATCCCGGTCAGATTCGCCGCGATCTCGACTACTATTCGGAACGCCTCGACCGTAAACACGGTCCAGCGATGGCGCGCTCCGTGCTGGCGGTACTTTATAATCGTATCGGAGACCGTGGCGAGGCCATGCGCCAGCTTGATATGTCCTACAGACCGCATCTGCGCGCACCTTTCGGGGTCTTCGCAGAGACGCCGTCAAACAACAGATGTTACTTCCTCACCGGCGCCGGCGCGTTCCTCCAGGCTTTGATTGAAATTTTCCCTCAGAATTGACTTTCAATAATGGCTTGAAAAATAACGCTGTAAAATATTTTTTAGAAATTTATCTCAAAAAATAGCGGAATTATTTTTGTGGTTTCAAAACTTTACGTAACTTTGCAACCGCAAAAGGGAACAAACGAGTCCCCAAGCAAAAAGAAAATTGAAAGATGCCTCTTTAGCTCAGTTGGCCAGAGCACGTGATTTGTAATCTCGGGGTCGTTGGT
>CABUPJ010000019.1 GCA_902493335.1 uncultured Porphyromonadaceae bacterium | reverse complement strand
ACATTGACATCGTTGTTACAAAAACTATTAATGTGCGTCGCCGAGCTCGGCGACGTGTTAGTGCTAAATTTGTCCTTGTGACGGCGGCTTGCCGCCGTATAAAACCAAGGCGTCAGCGCCTCGCAGTCAACACACTTTACCGGCATCGGGCTGACATGGCTCTATATTGGTCATTTTGGCGCAGAAAAAACATGCTATTTAGCATTTTTTTGCTGTTTAGCCGACCTTTTTACCAACATAATGGCATAATTGGCAATTTTAGGCAAGGTTATTTTTGCTAACTTTGCAGCGCTAAAGTATATACGACAAAAAACAATATCAAACACAACCATAACAAAAAACATGATCATGAAACTCAAAGCGCTTAAAATCACAGCCCTGTCGTTTCTCGCAGTCACTCCGGCCATTCTGTCGTCGTGCGGAGAAAAACAGCAGGCAGTTCAAGCAGGAGCTCCCGAGATTGCAGTCGTAACCGTCAATCCCACCCAAAGCGAGCTTAACAGCTCATATCCCGCCACTATCAAAGGAAAGACCGACATCGCGATCCGTCCGCAGGTGACAGGTTTCATAACAAAAGTACATGTCGACGAAGGCCAGGCTGTCAGGAAAGGCCAGGTTCTCTTCACGCTCGACCAGGTACAGTTCCAGGCAGCCGTAGACCAGGCTCAGGCAGCTGTCGCCGCAGCCAAGACCGCTGTGGCCACCGCGCAGCTCACCGAACAGAACAAGCGCATGCTTCTCGACAAGAATATCATCAGCGAGTATGAGTGGCAGATGGCCGCCAACTCCCTGTCGCAGGCCAAGGCCCAGCTCGCCCAGTCGGAAGCCGCTCTGACAAACGCGCGCAAGAACCTCGCCTACACCGTGGTGACATCGCCCAGTGACGGCGTCGTCGGCACGATACCCAACCGCGAAGGTTCGCTGGCTTCACCCTCGTCGGCACAGCCTCTGACGACTGTCAGCGACAATTCGCAGGTCTACGCCTACTTCTCGCTCACCGAGAAAGACATTCTCGACATCACCGACGGCGGCAAGGAAACTCTTGCCTCACAGATCGACAAAATGCCCGAAGTATCACTCATTCTTGCCAACGGAGAGATCTATCCCCTCAAAGGCAAGGTAGCCACTGTCTCGGGGGTCATCGACGCCTCGACAGGCGCAGCCAGTGTCCGCGCCCTCTTCAACAATCCTGACAAGATGCTCCGCAGCGGCAACACGGGCACAATCAACATACCCCAGACAAGCGAGAACGCTCTGGTAATACCCCAGAAGGCCACATTCGAGATCCAGGATCTCAAATATGTCTACACCGTCAACGATTCTAACGTCACCAAGACAACACCCATCAAGATCATGCCCAACAACGACGGCAAGAACTATGTCGTCAGCGAAGGCCTCAAGGCCGGCGACCGCGTCGTCATTGAAGGCGTCGGCACAGTTGTCCGCGACGGCATGACCATCACACCCAAAGAACAGGCGGCCACCGCTCCCGTGGCCCAGTAAGCCGCACGGCACCGCCCTTATAATATTTCAACAACTTCCAACTATTTGAAGAGAAATGAAATTAGACACGTTTATAAACCGCCCGGTGCTATCGACGGTTATATCGATTTTCATCGTGCTGTTGGGTCTCATCGGCCTGACGGCTCTTCCGATCACGCAATATCCCGACCTCGCGCCGCCAACAATCTCGGTGACGACGACCTACAACGGCGCTAACGCCCAGGCTGTGCTCAACTCGGTGATCGCCCCTCTCGAAGAGTCGATCAACGGCGCTCAGGGCATGACCTACATGGAGTCGACCGCAACCAACACCGGCTCGGCCACCATCAACGTTTACTTCGAACAGGGCTTTGACCCCGACATGGCCGCCGTCGACGTCCAGAACCGTGTGTCGGCCGCAGCAAACCTTCTGCCGTCAGAAGTCAATCAGGTAGGTATCCAGACGCGCAAGCGCCAGACCTCGATGCTCGTGGGCGTCGCCCTGGTCGACACGGCAAACATGTATACGCCCGAGTTTCTCGACAACTACATGAAGATCAACGTCATTCCCGAACTCCAGCGTGTGCAGGGCGTGGGTGACGTCATGGCTTTCGGCGCCGACTATTCGATGCGTATATGGCTCAAGCCCGATGTCATGGCTCAGTATCACCTGATGCCGACCGACATCTCGGCCGCTCTTGCCGAACAGAACGTCGAGGCCGCTCCCGGTGCTTTCGGCGAGCAGGGCAACCAGTCGTTCCAGTATATCATGCGTTACCGCGGCCGTCTGACAACCCCCGAAGAATTCGGCGACATCGTCGTGCGCACAGGCGAGAACGGCGAAGTGCTTTACCTCAAGGACGTCGCCGACATCGAACTCGGCCGCGTCACATATGGCTTCGCCAACAAAATGAACGGCGACGCATCGTCGATGGCCATGGTCTTCCAGTCGCCCGGCTCAAACGCGACAGCAGTCATCGAGAACTGTCTGACGCTTGTCGACAAACTGCGCCCCGACCTTCCCCAGGGTCTTGAATTCGTCATACCTCTGAACAACAACGACTTCCTATATGCTTCAATCGAGAATGTGATCCACACTCTCATCGAAGCCTTCATTCTCGTGTTCTTCGTTGTATATGTCTTCCTTCAGGACTTCCGCTCTACCCTCATCCCGGCCATCGCGATTCCCGTGGCCCTCATCGGCACATTCTTCGTGCTCAACGTCATCGGCTTCTCGCTCAACCTCATCACCCTGTCGGCACTCGTGCTCGCCATCGCGATTGTGGTCGACGACGCCATCGTCGTGGTCGAGGCGGTCCACGCCAAACTCGATGCCGGATACAAATCGGCGCGGCGCGCTTCGATCGACGCCATGAACGAAATCGCCGGCGCACTCATCTCGATCACGCTGGTCATGATGCTCGTGTTCATTCCCGTGTCATTCATGCCCGGCACATCAGGCAAATTCTATCAGCAGTTCGGCATCACGATGGCCGTGGCGATCGCCTTCTCGGCCGTCAACGCTCTGACGCTTTCTCCCGCACTCTGCGCCCTCTTCCTCAAACCCCATCCCGACTCGACACTCAAAGAACGTATGGGAGAAGCCTACAAGGCTACCGGTGAGGCTCTCAAGGCCCAGTATGGCCGCCGCCTGAAACTCGACCTGCCGCCCGTCGTGACCCTCGTCGGCCTCGTCGCCACAATCACCTTCATGGTGCTCGGCTGGTATAGCTTCAGCAACGTCGCACTGAGCTGCTTCGCCTGGGCTGTCGCCATCATCACCGTGCTCGGTCTCTTCAGCAAGCGCTTCCATCACGCCTTCGAGCAGGGCTTCGGCGCGCTGCTGGCCAAATACAAGAAAGCCGCAAGCTTCTTTGCAGCCCACAAGATCACATCGTTCTCTATCGTGGTGATTTCGGTTGCGGTGCTCGTCTTCCTCATGAAGATAACCCCGACCGCCCTCGTGCCCAACGAGGACACCGGCATGGTGTTCGCCATGGTCGACATGCCCGCCGGCACATCACAGGAACGCACAGGCGAGCTTCTCGACCAGGTCGACTCTCTGATCTCGACCCTCCCCGGCGTCAAATACAGCCAGATGATCAACGGCTACAGCTTCATCGCCGGACAGGGCCCGACATACGGCGCCTTCCTCATCAAGCTCAAAGACTGGTCTGAACGCGACAAATCACAGAGTTCAGACGCCATAATCCAGCAGCTTTACGGTCTGACAGGCCGCTATGTCAAAGACGGCCGCGTCATGATCTTCGCTCCGCCTATGATTACCGGCTACTCGGCCACCAACGGCTTCGAGATGAAGATGCAGGACCGCACAGGCGGCGACATCAACAAATTCTTCTCTGTCGTCCAGGGATTCCTCGGTCAGCTCAACGCCCGCCCCGAGATACAGATGGCCTACACCACGTTCAACCCGACGTTCCCGCAGTATATGATCGACATCGACGCCGCCAAGGCCAAACAGGCCGGCATCAGCCCGACGGCGCTGCTGAGCACACTGCAGGGTTACTACGGCGGTATGTATGTATCAAACTTCAACCGCTTCGGCAAGATTTACCGTGTCATGATGCAGGCAGCACCCGAAGCCCGTGTCAACCTCGAGACCCTCAACAGCATCAAGGTGCGCAACGGCTCTGAGATGGCGCCCATCTCGAACTTCGTCAAGCTCACCCGCGTCTACGGTCCCGACCTTATGAACCGCTTCAACATGTTCACCTCGATCTCGGTAACGGGCCAGCCCGCACCGGGCTACTCGTCAGGCGAGGCCATCGCCGCCATCGAGGAAGTGGCCGCCCAGACACTGCCCCAGGGCTACGGCTACGAATATGCCGGTATGACGCGTGAGGAGGCCGGTTCGGGCGGCAACACCACGGCCATCATCTTCGGTCTGTGTCTGCTCTTCGTCTACCTGCTTCTGTCGGCCCAGTACGAGAGCTACCTGCTGCCATTCGCCGTCATCCTGTCGGTACCCTTCGGTCTGGCCGGCGCATTTATCTTCGCCAAGATATTCGACATCTCGAACAACATCTACCTTCAGATCGCGCTCATCATGCTTATCGGTCTTCTGGCCAAGAACGCCATCCTTATCGTCGAGTTTGCCCTCGACCGCCGCAAGACCGGCATGAGTGTCTTCAACGCCGCCATCGCCGGCGCCGCAGCCCGTCTGCGTCCTATCCTCATGACCTCGCTGGCCATGGTCATCGGTCTTCTGCCTATGATGTTTGCCAGCGGCGTAGGCGCCAACGGCAACCGCGCCCTCGGCTCGGGTTCTGTAGGCGGCATGCTTATCGGCATGATACTCCAGATCTTCATCGTGCCCGCTCTGTTTGTCGTCTTCCAGCTCATTCAGGAGAAATTCAAACCCATCGAATGGAAAGACGAGGAAGTCGGCGGCAATATCGAGAACGAAATCGAGCAGTACACCAAATAATCACTACAAGATAATGAAAATCAACAGCATAATCCGTGTTGCAGCAGTCGTGGCCGTCACTCTCGGCCTCGGCAGCTGTAACATCTACAAAAAATATCAGACACCCGAGACGACAGCTCTGACCAAGGCCTACAAAGAGGCCCGTCAGGCTCCGGTCGACAGCGCGGCCTTCGGCAACCTGCTGTGGGAGGACGTCTTCACCGACCCGATGCTCGCCGACCTCATCAACCGCGCCCTGGTCAACAACAAAGACCTGCGCAACGCCAAACTCAACGTCGACATCGCCCACTCGCAGCTCAAAGGCGCGCGTCTGAGCTACCTGCCTTCGATAGCCCTCGGCCCCAACGGCGCCGGAGCGTCATATGCCGGCAGCAAGCTGTCGTGGACCTATCAGCTGCCCGCACAGGCAAGCTGGGAGATCGACATCTTCGGCAAGATACTCAACAGCAAGCGCGGCGCCCAGGCCCAGCTCTACCAGAGCGAAGCCTACGCACAGGCCGTGCGCTCGCAGATTATCGCCGCCGTGGCAAACACCTACTACTCGATCGCCTCGGTCAACAGCCGTCTGGCAATCTCGCGCTCGACCGCTGAAAGCTGGCACGAGAGCGTCGAGGTAATGAAAAACCTCAAACTCAGCGGCCGCGTCACGGAAGCCGCCGTCGTTCAGTCGACAGCCAACTATTACAGCATCCTGGCCTCGATAACCGACCTCGAGACGACCCTCGACCAGCTCAACAACACCATGTCGCTGCTTCTCAACGAGATGCCTCAGAACTGGAATATCACCTCAGACCTCAACTTCAAGGCTCCCGAGATTGTCAGAACCGGTGTGCCGATGGCCGAGCTGGCCGCACGTCCCGACGTGGCCGCCGCCGAACAGAGCCTCGCCGTGGCCTACTATGCCACCAACTCTGCCCGCGCGGCCTTCTATCCCGGCCTGACAATCATGGCAAACGGAGGTTTCACCAATCTCCTTGGCTCGTTTATCAAGAATCCCGGCGACTGGTTCTATCAGCTCGCAGGCTCGCTGACGATGCCCCTCTTTGCCCGCGGTCAGAACATCGCACGCCTCGAGGCCACCAAAGCACAGCAGAAGCAGGCCATGAACAACTTCGAGTATGCCCTGCTCAACGCCGCCGCCGAGGTCAGCGACGCCCTGACAGTCTACGAAAACAGCGCCCGCAAGGAGCAGCTTCTTGTCGAACAGGTCGCCAACCTCGAGAAGTCGGTCGAATATACCCAGGACCTGCTGAAGTATTCGACAGGCACCTACCTCGAAGTGCTCACCGCCCAGCAGAGCCTGCTCTCGGCCCAGATGAACTATATCGCCTCGCGTCTGGCACAGGCTCAGGCCTTCATCAATCTCTATCAGTCGCTCGGCGGCGGACGATGAAATCCTTAATCTAACCATATAAAACAATTATCATTTATGATCAGTAAATTAGCACACGTCGACCCGAGCGCCAAACTCGGCGACAACGTCACCGTCCACGCCTTCGCCTATATCGACGCCAACGTCGAGATCGGCGACAACTGCGAGATCATGCCCTATGCGAGCATCATCAGAGGCACGCGCATGGGCCGCGGCAACAAAGTCTATCAGGGCGCCATCATCGGCGCCGACCCCCAGGACTTCAGATGGAAAGGCGAGGAGACCTACTGCTATATCGGCGACGACAACGTCATCCGCGAACACGTCATCATCAACCGCGGCATCACCTCTGAGGGCGGTACACGCGTCGGCGACGGATGTTTCATCATGGCCGAAAGCCATATCGGCCACGACTCACACATCGTAGGCAAATGTGTCCTCGGCAACGGCGTCACCATCGCCGGCGACGCCGTCATCGACGAAGGCACGATACTGTCGTCGAACGCCATCGTCCACGAGAAATGCCGTATCGGCAAATTCGTTCTCGTCAAAGGCGGCTGCCGCATAGGCTCAAACGTGCCCCCGTATATCATCGTCGCCCATAACCCCGCGACCTACTACGGCGTCAACGCCATCGTCATGCGCAAACACGGAGGTTTCACCGAGTCTGAAATCGACGACATCGCCAAGGCCTACCGCCACATCTACCAGTGCAGTACCTCGGTGTTCAACGCCCTCAAACGCATTGAGGCCGACATCGAGCCATCACGAGTACGCGAAGAGATTCTCGGCTTTATCAGAGACAACAATCTCAAGATTGTGGCCGACCGTTTCATCGACGCCTGACAAGACAGAAATAATACTTTTAGCCCTTCGATACCGAGAGCCGTTCCGACACCGGAGCGGCTCTCGCTGTTGTTAATTATGTTTAACGCCGCTGCGGCCGGCTCGACTCGTTTGTTACTTATACAAACGTGAATATTGCTTCAACTATTTATTATCCTCTCTCCGTTATGCTACCGCAGATTATAAAGACTACACTTCTGGCGTTGCTGGCTCTCACAGCGACGGGACATTGTGTCGCGAGTCGGCCGGATGCCATAGCGGGCATCAGCACGCCGGTGAGCTACGGTCTGGTCACTCTCGACGCCGAAGCCCTGCGTGAAAGCCTACCCGACTCCATCGCCCCGACGGTCGCTCCGACCGCCCGACCGGCACGTATATCGCTCTATGCCCTGCCCTACTCACTGACGACAAACCAGCCCGACTGGAGGCGGCTGTGGATCAACACGGCCATCTTTGCAGGCGCTTTCAGCGGCACTCTCGCCGTGCTCGAGTGTCTTCCCGAGGGCGCGACCAACTGGAACCGCGCCGCGATACAGCAGACCCCTCCGTTCAAACGCTGGTACCGCAACATCTTCGTCCGCAATCCCGAGATCGACGGCGACAACGCCATCTTCAACTATGTCCTGCACCCCTATGCCGGCGCCGTCTACTTCATGTCGGCCCGCGGCGCGGGATTCAACTTCTGGCGCTCGCTGCTCTACTCGGCCTGCATCTCGACCATAGGGTGGGAATTCGGCATCGAGGCTTTCATGGAACGGCCATCATATCAGGACATCTTCATCACGCCTCTTGCCGGCGCCCTCGTCGGCGAGCTGTTCTACAAGCTCAAACGCAATATCGTCAGTCACGATTACCGCCTCGGCGGCTCGCGGGTGCTCGGCAATGTCGTCGCCTTTCTCATCGACCCCGTCAACGAAATCGTGTGTCTCTTCGACGGCAACGAGGCGCGCCGGCTGCACCTCGGCGCCGGGCCGCGCGTTACCTCGTCGCTGACACCGACATTCATAGGCGGCCGCCCGGGCTTCGCTTTCACCTGTACGTTCTGACAGCCGTCACGGCGATAGCGTCTACATTTTTCGTTCATGACCGCATACCGAGACAACAGACAGTCAGACGGTTGTTTGGGTCTTGCCACTACTTTTCCACTACACGGCACAATGGCGCCGCGTTCTCATCGTTATCTTTGCGGTGAACCTTAAAATAACGCAAATGAAAAAACCGATACTGAAACTTTTAGCTTTACTGGCAGCGACATGGCTGTCAACAGCCGCAATCTCGGCCGAAGACCGGCTTCTTGTGGTCGGCGACGCGACCTGGGGCGGATGGAGCCTCGACAAGACTTCCGTGATGATACGCTCGACCGACAATCCCGACGTGTTCACCTATACGGGCTATCTCACCGCCGACAAAGAATTCAAATTCCTTACCGAAGCCCACTGGGACAGACCCGAATACCGCAACGCCTCGTCCGACCCGTATATCTACGGCGACGGGAAACTTCAGCGCGGAGGCGACGACAATAAATTCAAAGTACGTGAAAGCGCCAACTATACCGTCGTCTGCAACACGGCCGACCTGACGATTTCTGTCGTCAAAGCCTCGTATCAGGAGTCACCTGTCCTCCACAACATACTCTATCTTGTCGGCAACGCCACACCCGGCGGATGGGCTCTGAGCAAATCAACGCCTCTGCACCAGGACGCGGCCGACCCGTTCATCTTCTCGGGCAAAGCTGTCCTTTCGTCAGCCGGAACCTTCAAGATCGCCACCAACTGCCATGCCGACTATGGCGAACAGAAATTCTACTTCCGCAGCGAACGCGGCGCGGGCTTCATCAGCGAGGACGCGACCGACGACCGGCAGTGGCACGTCGATGCCGACGGTGTCTATCTTGTGACTGTCAACCTCCGTGCCGAATCAATCACGATGACACCGACCACTCCCGACGAGACCCGCGAAAAACGCCTCTGCTGGTATGAGCCCGCAGACGCAGCCCAGGACGAGGCCGTGACGCTCTACTTCAACGCAGCGGCAGGCAACGGCGCCCTCAAGGACTACACAGGCAAGGTGCTTGTCACCTCAGGTATAGTCACCGCCGACAATGACGATCTGTCGGGACTCGTGCACATGATCGGCCCCGACGCGACAACGCTGCCCGAACTGTACACGATGGTGCGTTCGTCAGACAACCCTGACCTGTATACGCTAAGTCTCACGCCGCAAAAATATTATGCCGTAACGTCAGAGACTCGCATAAAGATGCTCGGCCTGACCTTTGCCTCGGCTGACGGCAGTCTCAAGGCGGCAGACAGCGACGGCGGCATCATATATGTGCCTTTGCGCAAAAACACAGGCACGATGTGGTATCGCCCCGAAAAAGCCACTGTCAACGACCCGGTGACCGTATATTTCGACGCGACTTCGGGCAACAAGGGTCTCGAAGGCTATGAAAACGACGTATATCTTCACTGCGGTGTCCTCACAGACGAAAGCACAGGCCCATCAGACTGGAAACACAGCTCGGGATGGTGTGACAACGACAACCGCTACCGCATGCGCCGCTCGACCGTCAACCCCGACATCTATACTCTGACATTCACGCCGGCGACGTTCTTCGGGCTTGATGCCGCCGAGAATGTCAAGAGCCTCGTTTTTGTGCCGAGAAATGCCGACGGTTCGGTCAAAGGCGGCACTGACGCCGGCGGCGACATTGTCGTCGACTTCATCAATGGCAGTCAGGAGGGAGACCGTGTCGCCCTCGGCCGCTACAAATCGGTTGACTGCACGGGCAATACAGCCACAATCACCGCTGAAAACGGCGTTCTGCAACTGACGGCATACAACGACTGTGTCATCAAGGTCTTTACCCGCATCAACGGCGACGACAGCGTCGAACGGCGCTCAATAGCCGTCTCGGCGGTGCCTGAAGGCAGCTTTACGGTCGAAGAAAACGACGACTGCATTAAACTATCGACCCGCTCGACAACCGTCACTGTCAGCAAATCAGACTGTCACGTAGAATTCTCGGACATCTCGGGCAAAACCGTCCTGAAAGAAAAAGACGGCCTCGACAACAGCGCTCTGCCGCGCACGGTAAGCTTCGACGCCATGGGTGACGAGGCCTTCTACGGCGGCGGATACAACGGACAGCGCATCAACCTCAACGGCCAGACCCTGGTGATGAACAACACACAGACCGGCGGCTGGGAGAGCACATGGCGCGCGCCTCACAATATCTGCGTGCCGTTCATAGTCTCGACAGGCGGCTACGGTCTGCTGTTCAACGACAGTTACCGCAACGCGCGCATCACTCCATCGTCAGAAGGCACACAGTACCGTTCGGGCAGCCATGCGCCCATATCATACTTCTATGTCGGCGGCACCGACGGCTCGATGGCGTCAGTGATGGAAAACTACACATTCCTGACCGGGCGCCAGGAACTGCCTCCCTACTGGGCTCTCGGCTATATGACATCGCGTTACAGCTACGCGTCGCAGACCGAAGCCGAAGACGTGGTCAAATCGGTGAAAGACGCGGGTCTGCCGCTCGACGCCATCGTCTTCGACCTTTACTGGCAGGGGCAGAACAACAGCGGCATGGGCAATTTCAAATGGTATGCGCCCAACTACAGCAATCCTGTCGGAATGATAGACCGATTCTCGAAACTCGGTGTCAAGACCGTCTGCATAAGCGAGCCTTACTTCACCTCGGCGAGCGCCAATTACGCCGAGGCAAAACGCAAAGGCTACTTTGCCGACGATGATGTCTCCGGCATGGAATGGCTCGGCTCGTCACCCGTCGGACTGATCGACGCCACTAATCCCGAGGCCATGGACTGGATGTGGAGCCTCTACAAACCGCGCACAAGCGAAGGCATAGCCGGCTGGTGGCTCGACCTCGGCGAGCCCGAGCGTCACGACGCAGACAGCCGCCACGCGGGAGGCACAGTGTCAGAGGTCCACAACGAGTTCGGCAATCTCTGGGTCGAACGCATCTACCGCGGTCTAAAAGAAGACTTCCCGTCTGTCAGACCTTTCCTCATGCCCCGCGCAGGCACGGCAGGCATGCAGAGATTCGCCACATTCCCCTGGACAGGCGACATCAAACGCTCGTGGGCCGGCCTCCAGGCCCAGATACCCGCTCTTCTGAGCGCCGGCATGTCGGGCATAGGCTATATGGGTTCTGACGTCGGTGGTTTCGCCGCTTCGGACACCGACCCGCAGCTCTATCTCCGCTGGGTTGAATTCGCGACTTTCTCGCCGATGATGCGCACCCACTCGCCGTATAAACCCGAGCCCTATCTCGACTGCTACGCCGAAGTGCTGCCGGCCGTACGCAAATTTATCAATCTGCGCTACAGCTATCTGCCCTATACTTATACCCTCGCATGGGAAAACGCCACAAAGGGCACACCGCTGGCGCGTCCCGTCAACTTCCACGACACCGCCGGCTCCGGCATCACGACAACCGACTGCTCTGACGAGTATCTCTGGGGACGCGACATTCTCGTGGCTCCCGTCACCACCGCATCAGATTCGCGAAGCATCACATTCCCGCAGGGCAAATGGCTGGATCTTAACGACATGACAAGCGTCTACACCGGCGGCACCACCGGCGGCTACAAGGCTACGGCCGAGACTCTTCCCCATTTCGGTCGTGTAGGCAGCTTCATCCCGCGCTACTCACAGACCGCCTACGACCATACCGGCAACATCGATTTCAGCCGCGTGACCGTGACCTACCTCGCCGACTTCTCAGCCGACGGAACCGTCAGCGGCACAATCTATGACGACGACCGGCTGTCGACGGGCACACTCGAGCGCAAAGAATTCGCCATCACCACTTTCAGCGGCCAGACCATATCCGGCGGACACGAAATAACGATAGAACACAGCGGCTCATACCAGAGTATGCCAGCGTCAAAGACATACACATTCGTGATACCCGGCTACACGGCTCCGGTCAGCGGTGTGAACTGTGGCGGCACGGCACTCACCCCCGCGGCCACCAAAGCCGACTTCGATGCAGCGGAAGACAAAACCTATCTGCTTGACTCGGATATGACTCTGTATATAAAGACCACCGCACCGACAGCAGGCCGAACCGTCATCAGAATACTTTCGTCTGGCGCAGTGACAGATCTCGGAGAGAACACACGCGAACTCACTCTCGACTACTCGGCACCACTCGGAAAATTTTTCTACACCCTGCCGGCGGGCAGCGACGCCATGATTAGCATCTGCGATATAGCCGGCGCCAAAGTAGCCAATATACAGTCTCTTACAGCCGACGGCACTGTCCATAGCGCAGACATACACCGCATTGCCCGCGGAGTATATATCTGTACCCTCTCGGCCCGCACCGCCGACGGGCGCCACATCGCCCGGTCTGTCAAAGCGGTGATGAACTGATACCGGCACGGTTTCAAGACCGGCTTATCTTTTAACACTATATTGATAAAACAATTAACATAGAATCAGGATTTTTTTGTAGATTTGTGACATACAATTATCAAAAACAGAAAAATCCTGATTTTATGATTAAATTCATACGTCAAACAATTGCTCTCGCCACGCTCGCTGGCTGTCTGACAGCTTCTGCGGGTGTCGATTACGACCTCCACGGCACTCCGGTCGTCATCGACACGGTCTTCCACGCCCAAATCGGACCGGGAACAACACAGACACAGCTCCGCGTCACCGGCGGCACGAAGCTCGACGTCTTCTATGTCACCGTCGACCGCACGACTCCGGGCGTATCGATAAAAGCTGCCTGCGCCACCGACATGGTAGCCGGCAAAGAGACCGTCGCCGACATCGCACGCCGCAAGAGCAAAGACGGACGCCTCTATTTCACCGGCGTCAACGCAGGATATTTCTGGACAAAGGATAACCAGACTCCGCTCAACGGCTCGACCACAATAGGCACACCGTCAAGCTCAAACGCCAGCGACGGCGAACTCTACCGCTGGACAAATGCTGACATAAACTTCGCCGTCGGCTATGACGGCGTACCCTATATCGGCGTGATGTCGACCGTCAACGGCCGCGCCACATGCGGCGACAAGACGACGGCCTTCATGTGTGTCAACGACTGGCCTATGGACAACGCCGTGACCCTCTACACCCCGAAATACTACGGCGACGTGGCCGCACCCTCTGTGGCCGGCCAGTGCAACGAGGTGACAGCGCGTCTCGTCGAGGGCGATGAATTCAAATGCGGCGGCAAATACCGCCTCGAAGTCACCTCGACGCCTACATCTACCGGTGTCTGCGTCATCCCCGAGGACGGCTTCGTCATCGTCGGCAGAGGCCGGGGCGACAACGGCGGCAACACCGGCGCGCTCGACTTCGTCGGCGGTCTGAAGCCCGGCGACATCGTCGAGATGGACAACAAATTCATCACAGCTGAAGGCCTGCCCTTCGTGCCGTCTGAAATCGTTACCGCCCACCCCCACATGCTCAAAGGCGGCGTCTATAATCCCGAACGCGAATGGGAGGACCTGCATCCCCGCACGGCAATCGGCTTCAGCGAAGACCGCACCAAAATCATCATGCTTGTCGTCGACGGCCGTTCAAGCCGCTCTGACGGCGTAGAAACATCAAAACTCTGCGACCTGATGCTCTACGCCGGCGCCTACGAGGCCATGAATCTCGACGGCGGCGGCTCGTCGACACTATATACGGCAGCTCTCGGCACCCGTAATGTATGCAGCGACGGCAACGAGCGTGCAGACGGCGACGCCATCTACGCTGTCATCGACGCCGAAGAAGACAACACGGTAGCCGAAGTGCGCTTCGCCGACTGGCGCCGCACCGTTCCCTCGGGCGGCCTCTTCACCCCGACCGTCTATGCCTACAACAAGGCCGGCGTACTCATCGACACTGACTTCAAAGACTATACCCTAAGCTGCGACGAAAGCCTCGGCTCTGTCATCGCCGACGGCAAAACCCTGTTGGCCACCGGCAAGGGCGCCCACGCGCTGACAGTCAACTGCGGCGACGCCGCTTCGTCGTCAATCGTCGTGACCGTCAGCGATGATAAAGCCGTAGTCAGAGCCACACGCGACAACGCCTGCGCCACTACAAAAATAAGAATCTGAACAATCCACATTTATATTAACCATTCATACACATGAAAATGAATCTGAAACTGATTATTCTCGGCTGCGGCATGGCACTTCCACTGGCTGCCACTGCTTCGGTCGACTTCGATCTGCGCGGAACTACAATGCAGCTCGACACCATTTTTCACGCTAAAGTCGGGCCCGGCACGACTCAGACCCAACTGCGTCTGACAGGTTCCAGCTCTCTCGACGTGTTCTATCTCACTATCGACAAGACCACTCCCGGCGTGTCGATAAGATCGGTCTGCGCCACCGATAAAGTAGCAGGCAACGCCCGCACATCGGCCATGGCCCAGAGCAAGAGCAAGGACGGTCTTCTGTATTTCGCAGGCTCAAACGCCGACTTCTACTGGACAAGCGGCAAAGCCACCAACGGCAGCAGCCAGGTAGGCACTCCGACCGGCTCGTGCACCGTAGACCGTGAAATCTACAAGAGCTCGAACTCAGACTATCAGTTTTCTGTCGACGTCAACGGTGTGGCCCGTGTGAGCCGCCTCAACTACTACACCGGCACCGCCACCATCGGCGACAAGGTGACATTGTTCAAAGGCGTCAATGTCGGCTCTCCCAACAACGGCATCACCCTCTACACCCCCCGCTACTGGGGCTCGACCAACCAGACAAGCTATACCGACAACAGCTATGAGGTGACAGCACGCCTCGTCGAAGGCGACAACTTCTATGCCGGCGGCAAATTCCGTCTCGAAGTGACAAGCGAGCCCAACACCTCGGGCGACACAACCGTTCCGGCCGACGGTTTCGTCATCTTCGGACGCGGCACATCGACCTCAGGCTGCAACACCGGCGCCAAAGACTTTGTCGGCGCCCTCAAGCCAGGCGACATCGTCGAGTTTGACAACATCATCCTCACCGCCGAAGGCGAACGCATCGAACCCGTCACCGTCGTCTCGGGCAATCCCAAGAATGTCGGCGGGGGCGCCACTCTCGACACCGAGGGCGAACGCGGCGACGCTTCGGCACGCCATCCGCGCACATCTATCGGCGTGAGCGCCGACGGCACGAAAATCATCATGATGGTCATCGACGGCCGCACTCCCAGCTCGGCAGGCGTGACGACCTCGATGCTCGCCGACGTCATGCGCTGGGCCGGCGCGGCTGAAGCCGTCAACCTTGACGGCGGCGGTTCGTCGACACTCTACACAGCCGCTCTCGGCGTCAGAAACCACTGCAGCGACGGTCAGGAACGCGCCGTCGGCAACGCCATCTTCGCTGTGCTCGAAGCCGAGGAAGACAACGAAGTCGCCGAACTCCAGTTCAGAGACTGGGTGCTGACAATGCCAAACATGGGCCTCTACACACCCCATGTCTACGCCTATAACAAATATGGCGTCATGATTTCCGACGACTTCAAGGACTACACCCTCAGCTGCCCCGCATCACTGGGCGAAATCACCGCCGACGGCAAGACACTCTTCGCCACCGGCACCGGCACACAGGCCCTGACCGTCAGCTACGGCAACGCCAAGACAGCCTCTATCGCCATCACTGTCGGCAGCGCGCTCACCGAGGCCACACCCCGCTACAGCGACGTCGTCCTTGACAACAAGCATCCCTGGGCCGTCGAGGTCGTCACCAAAGTCGCCTCAGAGCTGATGCCTATCGCCCCCGGCATTTTCGACTGGAGCATCGACGACTCATCGGTAGCCACCATAGATGAAACCGGCCTCATCACACCCGTCGCCAACGGCAAGGCCGTCGTCACCGGACGCCACGGCGACATCGAAATCAAAGTCAACATAAGCGTCGAGAACACTGACAAACAGGTGCTTCCCATCGACCTCGCCGGCGATGCCGAAGCCTGGAAAGTCACCCAGTCGGGCATTTCGGCCTACAATATCACTCCGCTCGAAAATGGTTTCGGCGTCGACTATACGATCAAATCGACCCGCGGTACCCGTCTGACACTCAACAACAAAATCAATGTCTTCGGCATTCCGACAGCCCTGCGTGCACGCGTCAACCCGGGCGACGTCAAACTGACATCGGTCATGTTCTCGGCCTGCGCCAGCGGCGGCCGTGTGACAAATTTCACATATAACAATATCGAAAGCGGCAAAGAAAATGTCATCGAGCTCCCCGTCAGCGAGATGGGCGACCCCGACAATATCGGCACATATCCCATCGAGTTCTCGGCATTCCAGTTCAATCCGAGTGGTTCGGCCGGCAAATCATATCATATCGACATCACCGGCCTCGAAGCCGTCTATGACAACAGCGGCGATGGCGTCGACGATATCATCGGCGACAACAGCCGTCCGGCAGCGGGCCTGCGCATCGACGGCGACCGCGTGATACTCTCACAGCGTGCCGAATATGTCGAAGTCTATGACGCAGCAGGCAAAACCGTCGTCAGCGCCACAGACACCGAGTCGTTCGCAGCACCCGACGCCACGGGCATCTATGTCGCCCGCCTCGTCATCGGTGGCAAGACCCTCTCGATAAAATTCGCGAAATAACCGCTGATTACGAGCCTGACCGATCATCCGTCGGCGGCACATACAGTTTATTTCTGAGCCTCGGCTACGCCTTCAACAGGGTCGCGCCGAGGCTCAGCACGTTTATTGAAGCCGGAGCCGAGCTTTCGCCGACGGCGCGGATACAGTCGGCAATCGTCGAACCGGTAGTAATCACATCGTCAACGATGACAACGTTCAGACCATCGAGTTCATGGGGCGACACGACCGCAAACGAGCCGGCTATATTGCTGTAGCGCTCATAGGCTCCGCGGCGTGTCTGTGTCGTGTGACGCCGCATGGCCCTGAGGTTGTCGCCGACGTCACAGCCGAAAATACCGGCCATGCCCCTCGCGATCTCATCGGCCTGGTTATAGCCCCGCACAAACCTCTTGAGCGGATGCATCGCCACAGGCAGCAGCACGTCAAAACCGGCGCCGACGCCGTCGGCCTGCAGCTCGCGCGCATACATCGCGCCCATCTGACGCGCATAGACAGGTCTGTCGTCATACTTGGCGCGGCGTATCAGCCCGGCATACGGGCTGTCGGGCATATAGTGGAACCATGCTGCGGCGACTTCGACGGGATGATGACCGCCGAGACGACGGTGCAGCGAGTTGAATCCGTCGAGATGAAAACGTGTGCGCGGCAGTCCGGCCATGCAGCCGACACAGAGCAGTGTCTCGCCCTCGACAAGCG
This sequence comes from uncultured Porphyromonadaceae bacterium, assembly GCA_902493335.1. Lineage (GTDB taxonomy): Bacteria > Bacteroidota > Bacteroidia > Bacteroidales > Muribaculaceae > CAG-873. The sequence goes on along the minus strand of CABUPJ010000019.1, from coordinate 38,281 downwards.
AGCGGCCGCAGACGCGGCAGGTCCTCGGGAACAGCGCGTCAAGGGCGCCGCGCACGAGTGTGCGCGTCATTCTGCCGATTTTATTGCCGTCGTTCACGAAATATTGCGTATATTTGGATTATGATATTATTGAAAGGCATTTTTACAACACCCGAGTTCTATGTCATCGTCAGCGTCATCGCCGCTGCCGTAATAGCCTATATGTCTATCCCGCAGCAGCGTGGCGAGGCAAAACTCCACCTTCTGGCGGGCGACCTGCTCGCCGGCGACAGTTCGGGCGTCACTCCGTCGGTGACATTCACCGTCAGAGACGACGGCCGCGTGCTGCTGCGCCGCGACGGCCTCGAGGGCATCTACTCGTCCGGGGCGGTCTCTCTTGCCGTCAAAGTCATCGGCTTTGACATCTTCATCGAAGAACGTCTGTCGGCCGGTTACGACGGCGAGCCTGTCTCATCGGCTTTCTTCGACCTCGATTTCATGGCTCCCGAGTGGTATCATATCAAATACAACAGCGAGCCGACAGGCCGTTTCGCCGCCATGTCGCTGCATGTCAGACCCGGTATCGTCATGACCAAAGAGCTTGTGCGCTGACCGGCGTCAGCTACCGAAAAGGCCTAAGAACCACGTCGATATGGCGACGTAAATCAACAGGCCGACAATATCGTTAGACATCTGTATGAAGGGCCCCGTCGCCAGCGCCGGGTTGATGTGAAGCTTCTCGAGCGTCAGCGGCACTATCGTGCCCAGCAGCGTGGCAAACATCACCACGGCAAACAGCGACACAGACACTGACAGCGTCACCGCGAGGTCGCCGGGCATCATCAGCAGGTTATAGACCAGTATGACAGCCGATATGACTGTGGCGTTGAGCAGGCCGATAAGCACTTCCTTGCCGAGCTGTTTTGAGAATTCCCTGACGTTAAGCGAACCGTTGGCAAGACCCTGGACGACAATAGCCGAGGCCTGGACGCCGACATTACCGCCGGTGCCGCCGATGATAGGGATGAACAGTGCCAGCGCCGTGCAGACGGCGAGCTGCCGCTCGAAGCCGCCGAGAATAAGCGACGCCAGAATACCCGAGGCTATGCCTATTAGCAGCCACGGTATACGTGCCTTGGTCTGCGCGAAGATGCTGTCGTCGGCATCGACGTCAGACGAGATACCCGAAGCCAGCTGATAGTCACGTTCGCTCGATTCGCGCACCTGGTCCATGACGTCGTCGACGGTTATGCGGCCGAGCAGACGGCCTATCGAATCGACGACAGGCATCGCCACAAGGTCATACTTCTCGAAATCGAGGGCGACCTCGTCAATCGGGGCGTCGGCCTTGACACTGACGGGGTCAGGCTCCATCACATGCTTGATTTTCGACACCGAGGGATGTGTAATCATCTTTTTGAGCGGGAAAATGCCGCGGAGTTTATAATCGTTGTCGACGACATATATATAATAGACCTCGTCCATTTCCTCGGCCTGCATCCTCATCTCCTTGATACACTCGGGCATCGACCAGTTCTCGTTGACGACAATCATCTCGGTGCCCATGAGGCCGCCGGCGGTGTCCTCGTCGTATTTGAGGAGGTCGATGATGTCGCCGGCCTGCTCGACATCGTCGATGTGCGAGAGAATCTCCTCGCGGTCGTCTTCGTCGAGCTGCTGTATAAGGTCGACGGCATCGTCGGTGTCGAGGTGATCGATCTGTCGGGCGATTTCCTCGGCCGGCATGGCGTCGAGGAGCTTGAGACGGTCGTCCTCGTCGAGCTCCATGAGCACGTCGGCTGCCGTGTCGTCGTCGAGAAGTCGGTAGAGATACTCGGCCTCCTCGATTTCGAGCTCCTTGTATAGCTCGGCGATGTCGGCGGGATGGAGTTTGGCAAGCTCCTGACGGGCCTCGGCCTCATTGTTGGAGCTGACTATCTCCTTGATATGTTCGAGATATTCGGGGGTGAATTCTTTCATTTTTCAGCGGTGCTTAGGCTTTGCGCAATTCGTTGACAAGATTGGTTAACTCGATAAACTGAGCGACTGAGAGCTGTTCGGGCCTCAGCCCCATCATGGCGGTGTCGGGCAACTGGGCACCGGCCGGCAACAGCCCCCGAAGTGAATTGCGCAGCGTCTTGCGGCGCTGACCGAAAGTTGTCTTGACTACAGTCCTGAACAATGCCTCGTCGCAGCCGAGCGACCTGACGTCGTTGCGCCTCATGATGATGACACCCGACTTCACTTTTGGGGGCGGATTGAAGACATGCTCGCTGACCGTGAAGAGATATTCGACGTCATACCATGCCTGAAGCAGCACGGAGAGTATGCCGCGTGCTTTCGTCCCCTCGCGGGCGGCAAGGCGTTCGGCGACCTCGCGCTGCAACATGCCGGAGCACACCGGCACAAGGTCTTTGTAGTCAAGTATTTTGAAAAATATCTGTGACGAAATGTTATAAGGATAATTGCCGATGACACCAAACTGACTGTCGCCGAAGATTTTATCGAGATCGAGTTTCAGGAAGTCGCCTTCGATTATGCGGCCGTCGAGAGCCGGGAACTCGCGTTCGAGATATCCGACACTCTCGCTGTCAATCTCGACGACCTTGAGATCGCGGCCTTTCTCCAAAAGGAACTGCGTCAGCACACCCATGCCCGGCCCGATTTCGAGAAGGGGCAGGTCAGGAGCGGCATCCATCGTCGAGGCGATGCGCGATGCCACCGACAGATCTGTCAGGAAATGCTGTCCGAGTGCTTTTTTAGGTTTTACGCGTGTCATCGGTTACGGTTTTTAGACTTACAAAATTAAACCATTAATCTCAAACCGTCAAAAAAACATCAAAAATTCACTCGCAATTCGTTCGCGAGCAAATGAATCGTCGAAGACGGATTGACATAAGGTTCTTTATCTGCGGCTCTTGCCGCCGCGTCACCGATGTTCTCGATAAGCACCTTTTTCATTGCCGTCGAGAAAAAGCCTTTAGCATAGTCAGGGGCTTTGCCTTTCAGCCTGGCAAGACACTCGGTTGAAGCCATTTCACGGCTGACATCGCCATAATGCAGCAGAAACCAGTATTCGATGCATGGATTTGACAGCAAAAGCGTTGCATCTTTGATTTTAGACAAACGCCCGAACATTCCCGCCACATCAAGGTCAAACATCAGAAAGGTTTTATCACCCGGCTTAGTAAACCGGTCGCGGCGACATCTGTCTATATAAGGCTGTGAGATATTTGAGTCGCTGACTTTTGTGATGATTTCAACCGGCACACGAAAATTGCGGCGCAGCAAATCGACATATTCAGCCTCGGTTTTTCCTTCGCAGAACACAAAGAATGTGGGGTTCATCATCTTGCCGCGCGGCAGTTTCGCTTTTCGTGCCATCGTCAGATACTTTCAAATTCATTGATATAAGGCACGGCGTCAAAACGCCCCTGCAGATAAGCTTTCTCGAGATCCATCTTTTCGCGGAAGTCCTTATAGTCAAAGAGCGAATATAAATCGCTCGAACCATCGTCGCGTTTGTTGACAAAGAAAATCTGGTCTTTACGAAAACGCGTCATATCAAGCAGATGGGTGTTGTGAGTCGTGAATATCAACTGAGCCGAGCTGCTTTTATGAAACAGGCCGATAAGATATTCGACAAGCCGTGTATGGAGGCTCGTCTCGACCTCGTCAAGAAACATCACCTTATTGTTGCGCACCACATCCATGACAGTAAGCATTATTCTGAAGAGAATTTTTGTACCGTCTGATTCCTCCGTGTTGAAATCAAAAGGCAATGAGGGATTTCGACGGTGGAATGTGGTCAGTTCGCCGTCTTTATATGTAAAATCGACGATATCACTGTCGGCGGCCTTGAACACTCGCAATACAGCCTCTTTATTATCTCCCAGAAAACGGTCTGTCACCACAGACATTTTATTCCTGTTGCCGAATACAATACGGTCGTTAAACCAGCGGTAAATCTCCTTAGCCTTGTCGCGGTCCATCTGGCTCGCACGCGACAAAAACAAAGTCTTTCGCGATGTATTCGACGCCACATCCATCGGTCGGCGTATGACAGCCGCAAACTCATATTTGTCTTTCTTGTCGCCTTCGATACGTTCATCTCGCGAGAATATCAAGGCCCGCCGGCCTCGCGGATAATAATAGAGATTCTCGGTGACAACTTCATTCTGCGTACAACTGAACGAATATTCATGCTCGACGCCCTCTACGAGAAAGCGTATATAAAACTCACTCGGGGCATCTTTATCTCCGAACTTAAATGGCCTGAAACCAAAACTATCGCCCTCGTTGTAATTGTGTGAGTCGAGTATCATGTCGACTGCGGCCTTGACGGCCTTGATCACATTGCTCTTCCCGGAAGCGTTAGCGCCATATATCGCAATAGTTTTCAACAGCCTTTCTCCGCCGGCTGTGAAAGTATTGTCGGCAAGAGCGCGGGCCTCTTTTGTCTGAATATTCGCAGCCTGCAAGTCAAGAATAATTTTCTCATTTATCGAGAAAACGTTGGTGAGAGCAATTTCCAATACCATTTATACCGTCTTATTTGTGATTATTTTACAAATATAGTGTTTAAATTTGAATTATCGCCAATTTAACTCCATTCTTTTTGCAGAAAAATTATTACGTCCTGCAAAAGCGGGTTTTGAATATATGTTAACTCGGTGACAACTGTCTGAAATATTTTGTAATTTTGGAAAAAACTTAGCATTTAGCCCAATGGAACATCCTGAAAACGACGAAAAATATACCGGCCTGACCGTCAACAGCGGCGTTGCCCAGCCGCCATCGGTGAATCCCTACCTGCAGAAACGTCCGCGGCGCAAACCCCTGCCTGCAGCGTCAGAGCTTGTCGACGGCATACTCAAAGGCGACGTGACGATGCTCAGCCGCGCCGTCACTCTTGTCGAAAGCCTCTCGCCCGACCATCAGGCCGTGGCGCAGGAAGTGATAGAGAAATGCCTGCCGTTCTCGGGCAACTCGCGCCGTGTCGGCATCACAGGTGTCCCCGGCGCCGGCAAGAGTACGTCGATCGACGTCTTCGGTCTCCACGTGCTCAAAGACGGCGGCAAACTCGCCGTTCTCGCCATCGACCCCTCGAGCGAGCGCACAAAAGGTTCGATACTCGGCGACAAGACGCGCATGGAGAAACTCTCGATACACCCTTCGGCATTCATACGCCCCAGCCCGTCGGCCGGATCGCTCGGCGGCGTCGCCCGCAAGACGCGCGAGACCATCGTGCTCTGCGAGGCCGCCGGCTACAACAACATCTTCGTCGAGACCGTCGGCGTCGGCCAAAGCGAGACCGCCGTACACTCGATGGTCGACTTCTTCCTGCTGATACAGCTCGCCGGCACCGGCGACGAACTTCAGGGCATCAAGCGCGGCATCATGGAGATGGCCGACGGCATCGTCATCAACAAGGCCGACGGCGACAATGTCGGTCCGGCACAGCTCGCTCAGGCACAATTCCGCAGCGCCCTTCACCTCTTCCCGCCGACAGCATCGGGCTGGTCTCCCGAGGTGCTCACCTATTCAGGCTACTATGAACTCGGCATCGCCGAAGTGTGGGATATGATCGACCGCTACTTCGACTTTGTCAAGGCCAACGGCTATTTCGACGCCAAACGGCGCGAACAGGCCCGCTACTGGATGTACGAGTCAATCGACGAGCGTCTGCGCGCCAACTTCTACAACAATCCGGCGGTCGCCGCTCTACTGCGCGAAAACGAGGCCGAGGTGCTCGCCAACCGCCGCAGCTCGTTCATAGCCGCCCGCGACGTGCTCGACTATTACTTTAACCACACATTCAACGGTCTGACAAAATGAAACTTAAAATATTGATTATAATGGTCATCGCTGCCATTCTCGCTCTGCCTGCGGCAGCAAAGAAAGACCCGAAGGGCAAGGCTGGGATAGAGTTCTCGCAAAAAGTCTATGATTTCGGTACGGTCAAGGCCTCAAAAGGCATGGTCGTCCACGAATTTGAGTTTACAAACACCGGCGACGCCCCGCTGATGATAATCTCGGCCAAAGCCGACTGCGGCTGCACACGTCCGAAATTCGACGCCGCACCGGTCAAACCCGGCAAGCGCGGCAAGATAAAAGTCACCTTCCTCACCGAGGGCCAGCGCGGATATATCTCAAAAGATATAAAAATACGCACCAACGCCCCTTCGGCAAAACGCGTGACTCTCAAAATCACCGGCAACGTCATTCCCGACGATAAAAAATGAAACGGTTATAAACCAAATGTGGAGATGCCGTCACGGTATCTCCACATTAGATAATAAACCAATCATTATCACATTTCTTGCAATGGAAAAAGTAATTTTGCTATGTACTATTAAAACCGCTGCCGGGCGAAATAGTTCGCGCAAGATATGATTTTTTTCGCATCAGACATCAGTTTCTCGACCAATCGCTTGATACGACAGTATATAGCAGAATTATTAAAAATAATTTTTAACATTCACGTGCAACAAATCTGCACACAACAGACACTATCTTTGCAGTATAAGTTGAAACAACTCCGAAAACAAACATAAAAAACGATATAATGGAAAAGACAGAAAAGACAAAAAAGACGGCCGCCAAGAAAACGGCGTCCGACGACCCTCAGGCAGCACGCCTTGACGCTCTCGCCCAGGCCATGGGCCGCATCGAGAAATCATTCGGCCGCGGCGCCGTGATGAAACTCGGCGACGACGTCATCGAAGACGTCGAGGTGATACCCTCAGGCTCTATCGGACTCAACTATGCCCTCGGCGTCGGAGGTTATCCCCGCGGCCGCATCATCGAGATCTACGGACCGGAGTCGTCAGGCAAGACCACACTCGCCATACACGCCATCGCCGAAGCACAGAAACGCGGCGGCATCGCGGCCATGATTGACGCCGAACACGCCTTCGACCGCTTCTATGCCCGCAATCTCGGCGTCGACATCAACAACCTCCTCATAGCCCAGCCAGACAACGGCGAGCAGGCTCTCGAAATCGCCGAACAGCTCATACGCTCGTCGGCCATCGACATCATCGTCATCGACTCTGTAGCCGCGCTGACGCCCAAGAGCGAGATCGAGGGCGAGATGGGCGACCGCAACATGGGCCTCCAGGCACGACTGATGTCGCAGGCCATGCGCAAACTCACCGGCACCATAGCCCGCACCAACACAACCTGTATCTTCATCAACCAGCTGCGTGAGAAGATCGGTCAGATGTTCGGCCCGACCGAAACGACAACCGGCGGCAACGCGCTCAAGTTCTACGCCTCGGTGCGCATCGACATACGTTCGCGCGCGTCTATTAAAGACGGCGACGATGTTCTCGGCAAACGCGCCCTCGTCAAAGTAGTCAAAAACAAGGTCGCCCCCCCCTTCCGCCGCGCTGAATTCGACATCATGTTCGGCGAAGGCATCTCAAAGGCCGGCGAGATCATCGACCTCGGCGTCGACTATGACGTAATCACCAAAAGCGGCTCGTGGTTCAGCTATAACGGCACGAAAATAGCCCAGGGACGCGACGCCGCCAAGCGCGTCATCCAGGATAATCCCGAGCTCGCCGAAGAACTCGAGGAAAAAATCATGGCGGCCCTGCGCGCCGACGACGGCGAGGCTCCCGCCAAAGCGGCAGCCGCCAAAAAGACCGCCGACAAGAAATCAGACGACACCGCCGAGGCAGCTGCTGTCAACGACGACAAGCTCTTCGACGACACTCTGCCCGACGATTTCTCGATTGAAGAGGATCTGTAAGAAAAATCCTGCCCATAGTATAAAACGCCGCCCTCCGGTACTTCCGGGGGGCGGCGTTGTTTGTGAAAAGATGGTAGGGATGCGCGATCGCGCATCCGCGTCAGGCGGCGCGGCTGTGCCATGGCACAGCCCTACAAGCCTGTGATTTAGGCCTGACCTTCTGACTCGTCGGACGGGTCAGACGCCGATTGTGCATCGTGCATTTTGCATTGTGCATTCCCGGAAAAGTTACAGGAGGCAACGACCTCACGGTCACTGCCTCCTGCGGGATTTAGGCTGCTTTGTCTGCTAATATAATAATTACCTTATAAAGAGTCCTTGTTATTAGTTAACACCTTTGACTGTCACGGGGATATCGAGGTTGACAATCGAGATGTTCTCGAAGGTGACAGTCGCTCTGAGTGTCAGCTGATAGCTCTTTTCGAGACGGGTGCCAAGGTTGTTGAAGGTGATAGTACCCTTGGTCGCGCTGCCGGCAGTGTTGTCGACATCGAAGGTCGAGCCCTGGACGAGGTTGCCGACAAATGTATTGTAAGTAGCGTCCTTGACGAATGCATAGCTTACAGATACCTGAGCGGGATCGAGTTTGAACTTGCTGACTGCAGTGTTCGAGAGACCGAGAGCGTTGTCGGCCACAATCCAGTTGTAGATTGTCTCGTTGTCGATATCGATAACGTTGACGCTCTTGGCTGCGTTCTGTGAGTCACCGCCGATCTTGACGCCGTCGATAGTCACAGCTGCGAGGCTGCCGGCCTTGAACGGATTGATGAAGATGACGTTGAAGTCCTGTGTACACTTCTCACCGTTGACGAGGTCAACATCGTAGTGCATCTTGACAGTCTTCTGAGCTTCGGCGAGAGCCTGTGTCAGGGCGATGTTCTGAGTCGTGACACCGCCGATAACCACGTCGCTGAGAGCTACGCCTGTCTGACCCGGGTTGATGACAAACTGGATGCCGGTCGTGTTGGTGACAGGTGCCTGGTTGTAGTACTGGTAGATGTTCTTACCGTTGACCATTCTGAAGACCTCGGCGATGTTAGATTCGAGCTTCCAGCCGCTTGCGGTCGGTTTGCCGATTACGCTGACACTGTTGGTGTTGCCAATCTGGTAGTTGGGGTTGAACTGATATACCGTGCATGTTTCTTTTACATAGAATACCTGTTCGATGACGATGTTGCCATAGTTGTATTCGTTGTCAGAAGGAATCTCAATCTTCACTGTATATCGTGCGCCTTCCTTGCCGGGATAGTTACCGTAGGTATTATTGGTAAGAATGTCGTTGTTGATATTGCAGTTGATTGAAGAAGTCTGAGTCGGAGCATTGCCGAGGAGAACTTCGAGCTCGACGCCCTTGGCGGCTGTTGTCGTATACTTGGTGCCGGCGGTTGCAGTGCCCTGAGACAGAATCTTCTCTTCTTTAGGTCTGCCGTTTTCGTTCCAGACGCTGACGGTTACCTTATACTCGTTGTTGTTGCCTGCATAGTAGTTCCAGAAGATTTCGCTGTCGAGACCTGTGCGGCCATAGAGAACCTTGTTGACCTGCTGGTAGTCCATACCGGCTGCGAATGAATAAGTGGCGGCGAGGTTATGGTATTCGTATGCAGTGGTGTTCTCGTATGTTTCCTTGATTTCAGGCTGTTTGTCAGGTGTGGTGGGCTGGTTTCTGGTGATGTTTACCTTGATGTAAGAAGAAGCGACCATCAGGGCATCGCTGCCGTCGTTAGGCGTCATGAAGGCATCGACTCTCACGACAGGTGTACGGCCGATTGCGGGAGCAAGGTATTTGGCCGGAGTGTCGCCGGGGCCGGGATTGGCGGGTTTGAGGTTCTCTTCGCTGACTTTGAGGACGCCTTCTTCGCTGAGAGTGACAAACCACTGCTGGTTGGTCTTCTGGGCGTCGGCTGCGATATACTCTTTAGGCAGCGAGTATTTATAAGAGATGCCGTCGAAACCGAGTGCTGTGAGTGTCGACTGAAGTGTCTCCTCATAAAGTTCGACATATTCGGCAAGGTTGAGTTCGCCGGTGTAGACCATATTGAGGTTGGGCTCTTTGGCGAGAGTGACACCTACGATATCCTGAATGAACTGGCTTGTCTCGGCATTGGCGTTGACAATGGCGTAGTCGCGGGAATAATAGAGCTTGTGGTTGTTCTTGGGGTTGGCGATGACACCGACAACAGGACTCGACGAGGGAGCCACATAGTCGGTGACGAAGGGCACCTGACCGTTCCAGAGCTGGAGGGCGGCGATGTCTTTCTTGTTACCTGTAGCGGCAGCTGTTTTGTTGTAAGTGGCCGATACAGCGAGAACACCCTCGGTGTTAGCCTTCTCAACATCGAATTTTGTCACATTCAGCAGGTCCTCGAGGTCGCCGGCAGCTTTGCGTGATGTGGCGATGTCGCGGTTGATGAATTTGGCAAACGATGTCTCTGATACGAACGCATTCTGCGGGCTGACGCGATAGAAGAGGTCGACGATGTTCGACTTGTTCCAGTTGGTCTGCGGAGCGAATGCTTTCGTAGCTGTGTTATATTTGCTTTCGCTGTAGTAAGCGTTGATATGGTAGAAAGGCTTGTCGGTTGTGGGATAGCCGCCTACGTTCGAGAGAACAGTGGGGATGAAGGCGAGTGTGCCCATCGGCGTGCCGAGCTGAATCTTTACAGAGGTCGTTTTGCCGTCGGCGCCTTTGACACCGTCGATGGTCAGCTCGTTGCCGCTGTAGAGAGCTGTGATGCCTTCGGCAACGGTCGGACGCCAGCTGATGCCCGAATCTTTTACTTTCTTGCCGTCTTTATAGATATCGAAGTTACCGGTCTCGGGGTTGGGAACATAGTATTCGCCTGATTCGCCCTTATCGCCGGCAGGTCCCTGAGGACCTTGAGGACCCTGGGGACCCTGAGGACCCTGAGGACCTTGTGCGCCTGTGTCACCCTTGTCGCCTTTGGGACCCTGGGGACCGACTGCGCCGTCTTCACCGATAGCCTTGTAGTCTGTTTTGGCTCCGTCTTTATACCAGTAGCCGTCCGCACCGATAGTCCAGGCTGTGCCGTTGGCACCGTCTTTACCATTAGTAACTGTGTAAGTCTGATTGTTGCTCATTACGAATGATATACCGTCGGCTGTCGAGGTGACGCTCTTGATTACCATTCCTGAGTTGATCAGTTCCTGCAGCTGACCCAGATCGACGTTTATCTTGTCAATCTGGTTCTGGATGTTGTCAATATCGTCGTCATAGTCCTTGCAAGAAGTAAATGAAGCCGACATTGCTGAACACACAAGAGCTGCGAGTGTGAAGTTCAAAAAATGTTTGTTCATAATTAATGTGAATAAAAATAATTAATGTGAATTTCCATTGTGTTTATTCCGAAAGGCCGTTTGAGCCCCTTGTCAGGAGATTTTCGACAAAATTACGCCAATTAGATGAAGTGTCCCCGAAATGCGTGTAGCGACATTGACACAGCTCTGAGGTGATATGCGCACACCATCGTTTTCCGGCGGTGCGATTCATCTACATGGCTGTTGCAAATATAGTTACAACAGCCGTCATATACCACCGGGACACGTCGCGCAATAGCATCGCCACTGTGGCATATAACGCCTCGCCACAGTGTCAGAAACGATATAATTGTGTTGTAGGATTCGCGACCGTCACAGCCCTGATAACTGCCGGACCCGCGCACGCTTCGCAGCGCTCCGGTCCGGCCGACCGTGTCACCGGCGGGCGTGATCCCGCCGTTCGCGAAAGTTTGAAGACAGCTCTTCAAAAAAATCACGGTCAAGAATAAGGGAGATTCGGCCCAGCAGATCGGTGTCGACAGAATTTTTCTGGAACAGCCGGTAGACGTTCGAACGGTCGAGGTGAAGCTTGCGCGCAAACCACGACACCGTGCGCTCCTGCGAGGCGAGTTCTTCCTTGATGAGTTGTCCGATAGGCAACATTGGCATCTCGGGTGGACGACTGATTCTTGCGGCAACGCCGGTCTGAAGGCCCCCTTCTTTGTGAGACCCAGCGGTGCCCGGTGAAAAAAAAGCGCAGGGAGCCAGCTATTACTCCCCTGCGGGCATCGCCAAACGCCCTACTTGAAAGTCAACAGCCCATTCACCCCACGCCCTACCGTTATATCTATACGTCAAACCCGTCGCCCGGCCTGATATTAATTACAATTGGCTGAGTGGCAGGCATTGCCGACGATATGCGACAAGCACGAGCGCGTTTCATGGCTGCTTATTCCTTTTCAAGTGTTCGGGAGCGCCGGCGGCAGCCCCGGATGAAATTTGGCGATTTCGCAGGGAAAGGATTAAGCTAATGTTACGCTTAAATATGTCTCCGCAGACGGCTTTCCGACTGGCCGGATTACAGTCTGCACAGCAAATTTACGCAATTTGCTCTATTTATCAACATTTTTAATAACGCCATTTCACCGAGATTATGTATTTTTGTATGATAAAAATACATAATGAGCGACAAAGCAAGACTATATCTGTTCCCTGTGCCGATGGGCGATTCGCCCGTCGACAGCGTGTTACCCCCGGCCAACATCGCGATAATCCGCGAAGTCAGACACTTCGTTGTCGAGAATCTGAGATCGGCACGCCGTTTTCTGAAATCGTGCGACCGCAGCATTGACATCGACAGCCTCTCTATGGTCGAACTCAACGAGCACACCGACCCGGCCGACGTCGCCGCGATGCTCGACCCCATGGCCGCCGGACACAGCATCGGCGTCATCAGCGAAGCCGGCTGCCCCGCCGTGGCCGACCCCGGCGCCGACCTTGTCGCCGTCGCACAGGCCCGCGGATATGAGGTCGTGCCGCTTGTAGGTCCGTCGAGCATACTCCTGTCGCTCATGGGTTCGGGATTCAACGGACAGAACTTTGCCTTCAACGGCTATCTACCTGTCGATGCAAAAGCCCGCGGTCTCAAGCTCAAAGAAATGATGCGGCGCATCACAGCCGAACGCCAGACACAGATTTTCATCGAGACGCCCTACCGCAACAACCGCCTCATCGCCGACCTCTGCGAACGGCTTCCCGGCGACTTCCGTCTCTGCGTCGCCTCAGACATCACCTGCTCGCGCCAGTCGATAATAACCCGGCCGCTGTCACAGTGGAAGAAAGCGTCGTATAACTACGACAAAATACCGACAATCTTTCTGCTCTACAGCCAGTCATGAAACAGCCGCGCCGCATAAGCCGTCAGCTCGAAGAACTGCCGTCGCTCTTCGACGACATCGGGATTGACATCAACCGCAGCGACATCGCCGCCGACATCATCACACGCCACCGCCACGCCACCGAGGCCAAAGAGACTGCCAGAAGCCTGAGCGTCGACACCGCGGCCGCCAGTCCGGGACGTCACGTCAAATTCATATCGTTCGGCAGCGGCAGCAGCGGCAACTGCGCATATATCGGCACCCGCTCCGGCGGCATACTCATAGACGCCGGCGTCGACAACAACTATGTCACCGACCAGCTGCTGCACAACGGCATCGACATCGACAGCATCAAAGGCATCATACTGACCCACGACCACAGCGACCATGTCAAATATGCCTACTCGCTGCTGCGGCGCCGCACCTCGACCCTGCTTTACTGCACGCCGAAGACCCTCAACGGCCTGCTGCGGCGCCACAACATATCGCGCCGCATCAAAGACTATCATCACGCCATCTACAAGGAATTCCCGTTTGAGGTCGCCGGCATGACCGTCACCCCCTTCGAGACATCGCATGACGGCAGCGACAATGTCGGTTTCTCGATAAGCGCCGAAGGTCTGACATTCGTCGTCACCACAGACACGGGCTATATCACCGAACGGGCCGACTACTACATGCGCCGCGCCAACTATCTGATGATCGAGAGCGACTATGACCTCGACATGCTGCGCCGCGGCCGCTATCCCGAATATCTGAAGGCCCGCATAATTTCCGACACGGGACACCTCGACAATATGGTGACGGCCCGCTATCTCGCCGACATCTGGACACCCGTCCTCCGCGAAGTCTATCTCTGCCATCTCAGCCAGGACAACAACGCCCCCGAGATAGCTCTCGCCGCCGTCAGGGAGCGGCTTGCCGAACGCAATGTCTGCGTCATCACCGACAGCTCGGTGGCCTCAGGCGACGTCCTGCGTCTCTCGGCCCTTCCCCGCTTCAAATCATCGCCGCTCTATATCCTCAGACCGGTGGAAGAATAATCGGCTAAAACAGCTATTTTAGCTATTATAGCTATCTTAGCTATTTTAGCTATTATAATACAAACGAGGCCGCGTCGTGGTTTACGACGCGGCCTCGCTGTAAGTTATCGCCTGAGCGATTATTATTCGGCAACTGCGCTGTTGATGAAGTTGAGCGAGTTGTTCTTGATGTTCTCTTTGCCGACAAGGAGTGTGAAGGGATCGAAGAGACCGATGCCCATCGTGCGGTTGAATGTACCGGCATATTCGTCGAAGTCATAGGGACGGCTTTCGTCAGAGACAGAGTCTACGACGAAGACAACGACCGAGTTGTTGCCTTTGACGGGGCCTACGAGGCTCTTCTCGGCAGCAGACGCGATCTGACCCTGCAGGGCGCTCTCGCCTACGCCGATTGAAGCGACGCGGGGTGAGCTGAAGATGACGTCGGCCTGAGCGACGGGAAGCTCCATGGCTGCGGCATAGCCGTTGATGTCATTGGCTTTGCCCTGATAGTCGGCCATGAGTTTGTCGAGTTTCTTGGCGGTGATGGCACGTGAACGCAGCTGGTTTTTGATCTGGTAGCAATCCCACGGCAGGTATTCGCCGTCATAGACGTCCTTGATAGCGATAGCCATCAGATAAGACTGTTTGTTATCCTGGATAACGGGTGACACCTGACCCTTCTTGCCTTCCATGACCCATTTGACGGCGCCGCGGCTGTCGCTTATGTTGGCGATGTGGGGATGTGATGCGCCGACAAGATCGGGAAGTACCATAAAGCCTGCTTCGGCCGCATTGGCGGTGAAGTCGTCAGCCGACGAGTTGGCAGAAATGAATGTACGGAGGTCGTTTGAGAGTTTCTCAAGTGTTGCGTTCGAGGGATCGATTGTGTAGTTGATGACTGCATAGTCATAGACAGGCACGGGCGAGCGGCGGGCATTGACGCGGTAGATCTGCGAGTAGACGTTGCCGTTGATGCTGTCTGTCATGACGAAAGGCTGGCCGACGGTGGCGTTGAGCAGAGCGTCTTTAATCTTGGTGTCTACGCCGCTGAGGCTGACGAGCGATGTCCAGATGCTGTCCTGAGCCTGCGAGAAGTCGGTCTCGGCGAAGTCAGCCCATTTGGCACCGTTGGCGAGAGCTGTCATCACGGTGTCGGCTTTCTCGGGCGATGCGAGAGCGATCATTGACACATTAATCGAATCGACGTCGTTTGTCACGCCGAGAACTTTGGCGAGAGTGTATTTGTCACGCTGCGACACGATGACCTTGGCTGTGCCGGCGGCTGTGGTGTCGATGAAGTTCTTGACGCGGGCGTCAGAAATCTTCGACAGGGGAGCTGTGGCGCGTGTGACGACAAAACGCGAGTCGCTGTCGACGCCGTTGAGACCTTCGCCTGAGTTGAGGGCGGCGAGAGCGTTCTCGACAACCTGCTGGCCGGCGACGATATCATCCTGCGAAGGCTCGATGACGACATATATATAGTCGATTTCGCGAAGCTCTTCGTCGATGCGGTAGTTGTTTTTGTTCTTGTCCCACTGAGCCTTGATGTCTGCGTCTGTGACCTCGGCCTCGGTGTCGGGTACTGTGGCGGCGGGTTTTGAGACGTATGAGATGTGGCGTGTGGTGGCGTTGTCGTTATAGACACTCTTGGCGTCGAGGGTGTTTGCCGTGAAGAGGCCGCCTACGAGACGGTAGAATTTCTCCTGAAGCATGGCGTTCTCGACATCGGCCTCGGTTGCGGCCCAAAGAGCCTTGAGCTGCTGGCCGGCCTCGACGGGGAGGTTATATTTGGCCGGATTGTTGATGCGGTCGAGCACCTCCTTGCCTGAGGGATTCTCGAGACCGAGCTGACGCGAGACAGTGTAGATAAACTGCTGTGCGTTGCGGTGAGGCATCACGCCGGTCATGGCCTCTGAAATCTCTTTGTCCGAGACGCGGAGACCGAGATCCTGATATTCCTGTTTGAGGAGCTCTTCAAAGAGCAGGCTGCTGATGACGTTCTGAGACAGCTCGTCACCGTCGACGTTCTGGTTCTGGTTGCGCATCTGCTCGTTGGCCTGTTCGAGACGGGCCTGATAGTCATGATACTCCACTTTCTTGTCACCTACCTGGGCGACAGTCATTCCCGAGCCGAAATAGGTGCGGCCCGAGGTGAGGAAGTCGCCGAGAATAAATGCAAGCAATGCCACGATGATGATTACGAACAGCAGCACTGACTTGCTTCTGATTTTTTCTAAGGTTGCCATTTAGATTTTTGTATTTTTATTTGTTTTTGTTTCTGATTGGTCTGTCAGCGCGCGGAATGGGCGCATTTAAGCGCACAAAGATACATTTTTTTCGCTATCAATCAAAACTTCAAGTTGAATTTCTCGCGAATGGCATCAACTTTGTCTAATTTTTCCCAGGTGAAAAGCTCCACCTCGAGACTGAAAGGCTTCTCGCCCTGATGACCGAAATGTTTGGTGACCGTGCGGTTTGTGCGGCCGACGTGACCGTAGCTCGCGGTCTCGCGATATATGGGCGCACGCAGTTTGAGGCGCTGTTCGATGGCGTGGGGACGCATGTCGAAGTCATCGCGCATACCGCTAACCACCGCCGAAATCTCGGCGTCGCTCATATCAACCTTGGCCGTGCCGAAGGTGTTGATGTTCAGGCTCACAGGCTCGGCGACGCCGATGGCATAAGCGAGCTGGACGAGCACACGCTCGGCAACGCCGGCAGCGACAAGATTCTTTGCCAGATGGCGGGCGGCATAAGCGGCCGAACGGTCGACTTTCGACGGGTCTTTGCCCGAGAACGCGCCGCCGCCGTGAGCTCCGTGGCCGCCGTAGGTGTCGACGATAATTTTGCGACCGGTCAGACCGGTGTCTCCGTGCGGACCGCCGATGACAAACTTGCCCGTCGGATTGACATAAAGCGTGAAATCGTCGCCGAAGAGGCTGCGCATCTTGGGAGGCACGGCCTCTTTGACTCGCGGCAGCAGTATCTCGCGCACGTCGCGGGCAATCACGGCCAGCATCTTGCGGTCGGCCTCATCCTGAGTCATGCCGTTGCCGGGCTTGATGAAGTCGTCGTGCTGGGTCGAGACGACGATGGTGTGCACCCTGACAGGATGTCCCTGTCCGTCATACTCGATTGTCACCTGACTCTTTGAGTCGGGACGCAGATAGGTCATGTCGACTCCCTCGCGGCGTATGTTGGCGAGCTCCTTGACAATGGCGTGGCTGAGTGCCAGCGACAGTGGTATATAGAGGTCTGTCTCGTCAGTGGCGTAGCCGAACATCATGCCCTGGTCGCCCGCACCCTGGTCGACGGCATCGGCGGTCTCGACGCCGCGGTTGATGTCGGGACTCTGCTCGTGGAGCGCCGAAAGCACACCGCACGAATCACCGTCAAAAAACAGCTCGCTGCGGTTATAGCCTATTTCCTTGATGACGCGACGCGTGGTCGACATCAGATCGACATAAGCCTCACTCTTGACCTCGCCGGCGACAATGACCTGACCGGTGGTGACAAGAGTCTCGCAGGCCACTTTCGACGAAGGGTCGCGGGCGAGAAATTCGTCAAGGATAGCATCCGAAATCTGGTCGGCCACTTTGTCGGGATGGCCTTCTGAAACTGACTCTGAAGTAAATAGATAATTCATAGTGTTGTAAGTTTTGGATATCAAAAAAATCATGGAAATCAGAGGCCTGCGCGCCGCCAAATCCATGATTGCATGATAAAACCTGTTTTTAATACCGTAGCCACACCGCTGAAGGTGTGCCGCCGGGCGATTTTAGCATTTTTTCAAGTGGTTGCAAGCAGCCAAATTTTTCCACTGTCGGTTCGCGGCCTTAAAGCCATCCGCCGACTACGCCGCAAAGTTACAACAATCAGCCGGCTCCTCAAAATTTTTTAACGCTTATTATATATGAGCGCCACGCCATAAATATGACGAATTTTGATGAAATCTGATTTTTTTGTTGCAGATTCAAATTTATTGTTATACTTTTGCAGCGAAAACATCAGGTATATGTCAAACTTCTCATCATACAGCAACTCTGTCACCGTCATGTCGAACGATATGATGATGGGTATGATGTGCATGCGCAGACGATAAGGCCGGATGTAGAGACAACGAATTTTTTCATAACTTTACAACATATCGCGTCCGGCCGGTCACCCCAGCCGGACGTTTTGTTTTTAAACAAGCTCTTACTATCATGGACTACAGCAAACTGAAGTTTGAGACCCGACAGATACATGCCGGCCTCGACAAAGACGAAAAAACAGGCTCACGCGGCCTTGCCATCTATCCCACAGCGGCTTACCGCTTCAAGAGCTGCGATTACGCGGCATCGCTCTTCAACCTCACCGAGCCGGGCAATATCTACACCCGCCTGCAGAATCCGACGACTTCGGCCTACGAGACCCGCGTCGCAGCCCTCTATGGCGGCGTCGGCGCCCTGGCTGTAGCCTCAGGCATGTCGGCCACGCTCATCGTCATCACCAACCTTGCCGCAGCCGGCGACAACATCGTGGCGTCGCCATATCTCTACGGCGGCACATACAACCTCTTCCGCCATACACTCGACAAGCTCGGCATCGAGGTCAGAATCGCCGAAAGCCCCGAGCCCGAAGCGTTCGAGGCCCTTGTCGACGGACGCACACGCGCCATCTTCGCCGAAAGCATGGGCAATCCGACCTGCTATGTACCCGACCTCGAGGGGCTCGGCAAACTGGCCGCCCGCAAACAGATACCGTTCATCGTCGACAACACGTTCGGCGCCTGCGGCTATCTCTGCAACCCCTTCGACTGGGGCGCCAACATAGTCGTCGACAGCGCGACAAAATGGATCAACGGCCACGGCACGGCCATGGGCGGCATCATCGTCGACGGAGGCAACTTCGACTGGAGCTGCGGCAGATTCCCCGCTGTCGACGGCCCGTCAGAGGGCTATCACGGCCTAAATCTATACGAAGCCTTCGGCCCGGCGGCCTTCATCGTCAAATGCCGCGTCGACGGCCTGCGCGACCTCGGCGCCTGCCCCTCGGCATTCGACAGCTATCTGATGGCCATCGGCCTCGAGACACTCGCCCTGCGCGTGCGCCACGAGGTCGAGTCGACGCGCCGCCTCGCCGAATACCTCAAGACACATCCCAAGGTAAAGAAAGTCAGCTACGTTGGTTTCGAGGACCATCCCGGATACAGCAACGCCCGTAAATATTATAAATTCGGCGCCTCGGCGGTGCTCAACGTCGAGCTCGAGGGTACGGTCGAAAGCACCGTCCGTTTCGTCGAGGCTCTGCAGCTGGCGGCCCACATGACGATGATCGGCGACTCTATCACCGTCGTGACACATCCGGCATCGACAACCCACAAACAGCTCAGCGCCGAAGACCTCGAGAAAGCCGGCGTCACCCCGACACTGCTGCGCATCTCGCTCGGCCTCGAGGACGCCGACGACATAATCGCCGATTTCGAACAGGCATTCACCCGCATCTGACACCGATGGCAGCTCCCGAAATATTCCACAGCGACAGGCCGTTCACCCTCGAATCGGGCGCGACCCTGCCCTCGCTCGACATCGCCTATCACACCTACGGCAGCCTCAACGCCGCCCGCGACAATGTCGTCTGGGTCTGCCACGCCCTGACAGCCAACAGCGACGTCGCCGACTGGTGGCCCCACACGGTCGAAGACGGATGTTTCCTCGACCCGGCCGACAGATTCATCATCTGCGCCAACATCATCGGCTCATGCTACGGCTCGACAGGACCGCTGTCGGTCAACCCCGCGACGGGCGAACCATATTACACCGATTTCCCGCGTCTGACGATACGCGACATCGTCGCCGCCCACCGTCTCCTCGCCGACGCCCTCGGCATCGGCCGCATCGCCGTCCTCGTGGGCAGCTCGGTCGGCGGTTTCCAGGCCATCGAGTGGGCCGTCAGCGAGCCTGAGCGATTCGACAGACTGATACTCATCGCCACCGACGCCAAAGCCTCGCCCTGGGCCATCGCCATCGACGAGACCCAGCGCATGTCCATCAAGGCCGACCGCAGTTACGGCGAGCGGCGCCCCGATGCCGCTCGCGACGGCCTCGCGGCCGCCCGAGCCATAGGCCTCCTGAGCTACCGCGGCCCCTGGGGCTACAACGCCACCCAGCAGGACCGCAGCGACACGCCGCCCCTCGCCGACGACCGCCGCGCCGTCACATACCAGCGCTATCAGGGCGAGAAACTATGCCGCCGCTTCAACGCCTACTCCTACGTCACGATACTCGACGCCTTCGACACCCACGACGTCGGCTACGGCCGAGGCGGTGTCGCCCCCGCCCTGCAGCGCATCAGCGCCGACACCATCGTCATAGGCATCAGCAGCGACATCATCTTCACACCCCGCGAGATGCGCGATCTCGCCGCCATGATTCCTCTCGCCGACTACCACGAAATCGATTCGGGCTTCGGCCACGACGGTTTTCTTGTCGAACACGCCAAACTCAACGCGATTCTAAATCGTTTCATAAATCGGTAACAGTATACACTCTATAATAATGGGAAAGACTCTTAAAATCGGACTCTTCGGTCTCGGCGTCGTCGGCCAGGGCATCTACCGCATAATCGGGCGTGCCAAAAACGCCCACGCCGTCATCTCGCGCATCTGCGTCAGAGACATCAACAAACCCCGTGGCATCGACGTCGACCGCGCCCTCCTCACAGACCGCGCCGACGACATCCTCGAGAGCGACGACATCGACCTCATCGTCGAGGTAATCGACAACGCCGCCGCGTCATACGACATCGTCACCAAGGCCCTGCGCCGCGGAATACCCGTCGTCTCTGGCAACAAGGCCATGATCGCGCGCCATCTGCCCGAACTCATCGAACTCCAGCGGCGCCACAACACCGCCCTGCTCTACGACGCCTCGTCGTGCGGCTCCATCCCGGTCATCCGCAACCTCGAGGAATATTACGACAACGACCTGCTGCTCGAGGTCAAAGGCATCCTCAACGGCTCGTCCAACTATATCCTCTCGCAAGTCTTCGACCACCACGAAAGCTACGACAGCGCCCTGCGCCGCGCCCAGGAACTCGGTTTCGCCGAAGCCGACCCCTCGTTTGACGTCAACGGCTATGACGCCCTTTTCAAGCTCGTCATCATCACCGTCCACGCCATCGGCGTCTACGTCGACCCCGACAGCGTCTTCACATACGGCATCAGCACAATAAGCGACTTCGACATACGCTTCGCACGTGAGAAAGGCTACAAGATCAAACTCGTCGCCCAGGTCGTCAAATTCTCAGACAGCGAATTCACCCTCTTCGTCATGCCCGAGTTCATCGCTCCGTCAAAGTATATCTACAGCGTCGACGACGAATACAACGGCGTCGTCATCCGCGGCGAGTGCTACGACCGCCAGTTCATGTTCGGCAAGGGCGCCGGCAGCCTGCCGACAGCATCGTCTATTCTCAGCGACGTCATGGCCCGCCGCCACGACTATAAATATGAGTATAAAAAGATGGACTACCTCGATCGCCCCGCCTACTCCACCGACGTCGCCCTGCGCGTCTACCTGCGCTACAGTGACCCCGCCGTTGTCGAAGCCCTCGGATTCGACAACATCGACACACGCCATCTGTCGCGCGACCATAGCTACGTCATCGGCGAGATAACACTCCGGCGCCTCATCGAGGCCCGAGCCGTCATCGACCGCCCCGACGTATTTCTCTGCAACATCCCCCGCTTCTTTCTCGACAGAGACTGAAGCCAATGCACAATCGCGCCCGGCGGGAAAGAAAACAAAAGGCATAAGGACATAAGATTTAATTTTTAATCTTGTGTTCTTAAGCTCTTATGTCCTTATATTCCTGATTGTCAGACCTGTCTGACTCATCAGACTCGTCTGACTCTACCCGGATGCCCGAGCCGCGTAGCGGCGATAGCTCATTAGGCCCGCGCAAAGGTCGCATTTATGCGGCCTGCAGCACGGGTTTACGGATTTCAATAGCCATTGGAACCGCGTTAGCGGTGGCACAACTACATAACGCTATGGACCAAGGGCTGAAGCCCTTGGGGCCAACGCGTTAGCTGCTACGGCTGAAGCCGTAGCTCCACATCGTCTGACCCGTCTGACTTGTCGGACCCGTCGGACTCACCTCCATAAAACGCGTCACGGGCGGGGCGATTGACGCCCCGCCCGTGATCGGGAGGATTATTTTGTCTATGATTGATTATTTCACGACAACCTTAGAGGCTTTTGCGCCCTGACGGGTGATGTAGAGACCGGGAACGAGGTTGTTGCCGTCAACACGAACACCATTGAGGTTGTAATATTCGATGGGAGCGTTGAGGTCCATCTCGATGTCGGCTACGCCGTCAACGAAACCTTCTTCAGCGAGGAGGTATACACCCATACCGTTCATACATTTGTAGGTGAGGAGGTAAGCGCCTTCTTTACCGTTATCGTCGGTGAATTTGACAGTCTGGATTGAGTGGATACGTGTACCGGTATCTGATACACCTGAACCGTCCTGTGTTGAACCAAGACCGTCAGCGGGGATGCGCCAGAGTTCGGTCATGCCGGTGAACGACTGGTTTTCGCCGAGTTTGGCAACAACAGCCTGGCAACCGGGGTTCTGGTCATACTGTGCGAATGAATAGAGAAGGAAGTCTGTGCCGCCGATGTTAACCTCACCGACACCGTTTGTACCGGCTTTGGGAAGCATGTCACCGTCTTCGATTGCAGCGAAAGACTCGATCATTGTACCGTCAACAGTGTAAAGAGCGGGAAGAGTTGTGAAACCGTCAACATAGAAAAGTTCGCCGGTGAATTCGTCGTCTTTAACGATTGTCAGAGAGGGAGCTGTGCCCCAGCTTGTCTGCTCAGCGGGGAAAGTTTCGGTAGCTTCCCAGGTGACATATTCGCCATCAGCGAAGTGAGGAGCCCAGTCACCACCCTGCTCACGGCTCCAGCCGTAAACGAGAAGCTTGCTGCCGTTAACAGAAGCCATGACAACGCTGCGGGCTTTTTCGCCGGTGATATCACCGATTACATGGCAGTAGTCGATACGGCCGCTGAAGTCTGTCTGAGCCTCGCCGTCTGTGAGGTTGAGCTCGGCAGCAATGGTAAGAGCACCTGTTGCGAGGTCTACGGTATAGATTCTGTAGGGCTTGAGAGCGCCGTCCTCGGTAAGCATGCCGGTTGTATAGCCTGCTACGTAAACATGACCGAAGTCATCGCAGCCGACCTGGTTAGCGCTCAGAGGTGCAGCATTTGCAAGGGGCTCGCCGTTGAGGGTCAGTTTGATCTGGCGGAGATAGTTGCCGCTGAAGTCAAACTCGTTGAGGTTACCGGCGTCGATAACTTCGCCACCTTCGACAACCTTCGACCATGCGACATAGATTTTGTCACCGGCGATAGCGGCTGTACGTGCATAAGCGTTACCTGCGAAAGGAAGGGCTTTCCATTCAGAGCTGAAGTGTTTGCCGTCTTTGAGCCATTTGTTTGTGAGGGTGAAACCTTCTTTGGCCTCATAAGTGTTGGGGTCTACACCTGCGAAAGCCGATGAACCGGCAAGCAGGAGAGAAGCAAGGAGTAAAGCTTTCTTCATAGAAATAAAATTTAGTTGATTAATGGTTCTTTCGGTAAAATTAAGGCACGTCTCCGTCATTGATGGAAACGTGCCGTAAAATTAATCAGCTTTTTGATAGCGTGAAAATATATTTGGTTAAAAATATCTTTTCAATGTTTAATAAATGTTATAACAAATTGCGACACTTATTATTTTTCGCGCATATACACGTTGACGGGCGTACCCGAGAAGTCCCAGTTTTCGCGGATTTTGTTCTCGAGATAGCGGCGGTAAGGCTCTTTTACCCACTGCGGCAGGTTGCAGAAGAAAATAAAAGTAGGCACTGCGGCTCCCTTGAGCATCGTGATATATTTTATCTTGACAAACTTGCCTTTGTTGCTTGGAGGCGGATAAGCCTCGATGGCCTCACGCATGACGGTGTTGAGCTGGGCGGTCGGCACTGTGCGACGGCGGTTCTGGTATACGGCGAGAGCCGTCTCGAGCACCTTGAAGATGCGCTGTTTTGTCAACGCCGAGGCGAAGATGATCGGGAAGTCGACAAACGGAGCGAAACGCTCGCGTATGGCGTTCTCGAAGTGGCTGATGGCAGCCTGTGACTTGTCTGTCGCGATATCCCATTTGTTGACGACGACAACGAGACCTTTCTTGTTGCGCTGTATGAGCGAGAAGATGCTGACGTCCTGCGCCTCGATGCCGCGCGTGGCGTCGATCATCAGTATGCAGACGTCACTGGCCTCGATGGCGCGAATCGAACGGATGACCGAGTAGTACTCGATGTCTTCGTTGACCTTGTTTTTCTTGCGTATGCCGGCGGTGTCGACGAGATAGAAGTCAAAACCGAATTTATTATAGCGCGTATAGATCGAGTCACGGGTCGTGCCGGCGACATCGGTGACGATATGACGCTCCTCGCCGATGAAGGCGTTGATGAGCGACGATTTGCCGGCGTTGGGGCGACCGACGATGGCAAATTTGGCTATATCCTCGAGCTCTTCATCCTCGTCCTCGGCCTCGGGCAGTTTCTTGACGACCTCGTCGAGAAGGTCGCCGGTGCCGTAGCCGTTGACGGCCGACACGGGATAGGGATCGCCCAGACCGAGGCCATAGAACTCGGGCACGTTATAGAGCCATTCGTTGGAGTCGACCTTGTTGGCGACGAGGATGACAGGCTTGCGCGACTTGCGCAGTATCTCGGCGACATGGTCGTCGAGGTCTGTCACGCCGTTCATGGCGTCGACGACAAAAAGTATCTCGTCGGCCTGCTCGATGGCAAGCTCGACCTGCTTGTTGATTTCCGACTCGAAGACGTCGTCTGAGTTGACGACCCAGCCGCCGGTGTCGACAATCGAGAACTCTTTGCCGTTCCAGTCGACCTTGCCGTACTGGCGGTCGCGCGTTGTGCCGGCGGTCTCGTCGACGATGGCCGTGCGTGATTTCGTCAGACGGTTGAAAAGGGTCGATTTGCCCACATTCGGGCGACCTACTATTGCTATAAGCTGGCTCATTTAACTAAACTCTTATAAATCTGTGTATGCTAATTTACTGACAAAGTTAGCGCTTTTACTCGATATAGCCAAACTGGCGCAGTTTGTTCTCCCGGTTACGCCAGTTGGGCTCGACCTTGACGAAGAGCTCGAGATAGACACGTTTGTCGAAGAATTTCTCGATATCCTTGCGGGCCTCGGTGCCGACGCGCTTGAGCATCGAGCCGCCTTTGCCGATGAGGATGCCCTTCTGGCTGTCGCGCTCGACATAGATGACGGCCATTATATGTATCGAGCCTTCACTCTCCTCAAACTTCTCGACAATGACTTCGGTGCTGTAAGGCACTTCCTTATCGTAGTTGAGAAGAATCTTCTCGCGGATGATTTCGGTGACGAAGAATCGTGCGGGCTTGTCGGTGAGGGCGTCTTTGCCGAAGTACGGCTCACCCTCGGGCAGCAGGGCGACGATGCGCGCCATGAGATTGGAGACGTTGAAGTGCTCTTTGGCAGAAATGGGGAAAATCTCTGCATTTGGAAGCATCTCGCGCCAGCGGGCCACGATGGCATCAAGCTCACCGTTGTTCTTCAGCAGGTCAATCTTGTTTATGACAAGAAGAACCGGCACCTTCTCTTTGGCCACTTTGGCGAGATACTCGGCGTTTTTCGACGGGTCCTCGACGACATCGGTGACATAGACGAGCACATCGGCGTCGGTCAGAGCCTCCTCGCTGAAGGCAAGCATGCTTTCCTGAAGCTTGTATTTAGGCGAGAGCACGCCGGGGGTATCAGAGAAGACAATCTGATATTCGGGTGTGTTGACAATGCCCATGATGCGGTGACGGGTCGTCTGGGCCTTTGATGTAATGATGCTTATGCGCTCGCCGACGAGATCGTTCATAAGAGTCGATTTGCCGACATTGGGATTGCCGACTATATTGACAAAGCCTGATTTGTGTATTGTTGACATGTTAGTTATGTATTTGGTTCTATATCTAAACAATAAGCCGCTGACTTTGGTTTTGGCCTCAATATTATAACAGCCGCCATATGACAGAGGTGCGCCATACGACTATGACACACCTCGTGATAAGATTTGACGGTTGCGGCTTAGATATCCCAGACGAGATACATCGCGCCCCATGTGAAGCCTGCGCCGAAAGCGGTCAGAATGAGCTTGTCGCCCTTCTTGAGCTGACCCTTGTATTCGTCGAGACAGAGGGGAATCGAAGCAGCCGACGTATTGCCGTAGTGCTCGATGTTGACAAGCACCTTGTCGGCGGGGAAACCGGCGCGGTCAGAGACAGCCTCGATGATGCGGAGGTTTGCCTGATGGGGGATGAGATATGCCACATCGTCGACTGTCAGATTGTTGCGTTTCATTACGTCGAGCGACGAGGTGAGCATGTCTGTGACAGCGTTCTTGTAGACATTGCGGCCCTCCTGATAGATGTAGTGTTCGTCGGCGTCGACAGTCTCGTGAGACGCGGGCAGCACAGAACCGCCGGCCTTCATGAGAAGGTGGTCGCGGCCGGCACCGTCGACATGGAAGACTCCGTCGATGACACCGACACCCTGCTCTTCCGTAGGCTCGACAAGCACTGCGGCCGCAGCGTCGCCGAAGAGCGGACAGGTCGAGCGGTCTTTATAGTTGACCATCGACGACATCTTTTCGGCAGCGACGACGATGACTTTTTTATTCATGCCCGAGCGCACGTAGGCGGCGGCGTCCTGCAGGGCGACAATAAAGCCGGCGCAGGCGGCCTGAATGTCATAGCCATAGCAGTTTTTGAGTCCACAGCCTTCGGCAATAACCGATGCCGTCGAAGGGAAGCGGTAGTCAGGGTTTGATGTGGCACAGATAATCAGGTCGATGTCTTCGGGTGCGGCACCGGTCGAAGCGAGAAGTTTCTCGATGGCCTTGATGCCTAAGTAAGACGAACCGGCACCGTCTTTCTTAAGAATACGGCGCTGTTTTATGCCGACGCGTGTGGTAATCCACTCGTCGTTGGTGTCGACCATCTGCGAGAGCATCTCATTGTCGAGGATATCGTCGGGAACATAAGAAGCGATACCCGTTATGTGAGCATTAAGCATTGTCAATTAAAATAAGATTTGTTTTCAAAAAAGATACCCTGCGCCCGGTGTGTGAAAAAGCTCCCCCGACTCATAGCTCTGTCTGAAACTGTGGATCAAGAGAAACTTCACAGACGCTCAGCCTTGGGGAAGACGGCGTCATTAACCTTTCGGCACGGGCGGAAATCAGACTGCTGCCTCTTTTACGATAGCGATTTTGCCGCGATAGTAGCCACATTCGCCGCAAACGCAGTGATAGATGTGCCATGCGCCGCAGTTGGGGCAGATAGCGATGGTGGGAGCTACAGCCTTGTCGTGAGTTCTACGTTTTGCTGTACGGGTCTTTGATTGTTTTCGTTTAGGATGTGCCATTTCTTTTTATATTTTTTGTTTATTATTCGGTTTTGTCGCGGCCGGTGCCTTGCGGCGGGCGTTGATGATGTTTATTTGTCTTCACTGTCGGCCGAGAAGCCCTTGAGGGCGTCCCAGCGCGGGTCGGGCGCACAGTCTGCGGCCTCGTCGCTGTCAATCTGGTCTATCTCGTCGATGAGCTCGTTCTCGAGGTCGGCATCGGCGTCACCCGGACGGACACGGTGTTTTTTCAGAATGGCGCTCATCGCGCGGTTGCATTTGCCGAGCGGATGAACGTGCTTGATCGGAATCGCCAGAACGACTGTGTCATAAATCATGTAGGCGACATTAAGATAATTGTCGCTGTCAGGAATCTCAAGCAGCGTGTCAGACTCGTCGTTGTAGCTGTCGCCATACTTGACCATGATATGATAGCCGGCGTCAACAGGAAAATCGAGATCGTCGAGACAGCGGTCACACAGAAGCACAACCTTGCCCGTAATGGCAAAGTTGAGATCATAGACGTCGCCGTTATAGACGACCGTAAGTTTCACTGACAGGTCGGCGTCACGGATGTCGCCGTTCTCCATATCAGCAAAAAACTGTTTGTCAATGTGATAGTCAAATTCATGACTGCCACGGTCAAGACTTTTCAGCGGCAATTTGAATGCCGTAAATTTTCCCATTGTCCAATTAGCTTGAAAAAACTCTGCAAAGTTATAGAATATAAGTCAAATAGACAAGCGTTTGAGTGCTGTTTTTATTGTTTTTTAGCTTTACCGTGACCGCTCGGCCTATGGCATCAGCCCTTCGTCGCCCGCACGTGTGAGCTTGAAAGCATTGCCGGTGTAGACAAAATCGACAAGACCGACGACAGCGAGACGTACGATGAGACTGCGGGCCCGGCTTTCGGCAATATGCAGTCCGAGAGCCACTTCGCGCAAATCGAGCAGACGCCCGTCGATAAGTCGCAGCAGATCGCTCTCAAGGCCGGTGAGCGTCATGACGACACCGCCGCCGTCGGCCTCGGCCTGCTCCCACGCCTCGACCATCAGCGGATGCGCGGCGATATTCTCGTCGGCGACACGGTAATAGGCGCGCCGGCGGCCGTCTTCCTCGATGACGGAGACCGGGCGGCTCTGGGCGCGGGCAATCGAGGCAACGATGACCGTCACGGCCGCATCGACGCGATAGGCTTTGAACTCTACCTGCTGGGGCGGCTCGCAGTAGCGGCCCGCGGCCTGCTCGACGACATAGATGTCCTCTTCGTTGCGTACCCCGGCGACGACACCGTTGTCCTTGACGCCTATGAGCAGCCGGCCGCCGCTGTTGTTGGCGAAGGCCGACACCGAGCGGGCGATCTTGCGGGCGTCAGAAATCATAAACTTGAAATCCTGCTGCTCGTGCTCGCCCTCGGCGACAAGCTTCTCGATATAGCGGCGTCCCTTGACGGCGGCGATATCCTTCAGGGGCATAGACGGTCGATTATATCTTTGACAACGGCAAACGTGCGCTCGGGGGCGTCGGTCCAGAAATTCTCATACTGGCTGATATTGTCGGCCTCGCCGGGTGTGTCGCTGATGACGCGCACGACGGCGAAGGGCACACATTTGACATAGCACACGTGGGCTATGGCCGCCGATTCCATGTCGACGGCTATGGCCTCGGGCCACACGGCCTTGATGGCGTCGACCTCGGCGGCTGTCGAGATAAAGCGGTCGCCTGAGGCAATCAGTCCCCGCTTGACGTCAAGGCCCTCGAAGACACTGTCGTCGAGCACACACTCGAAGGCCTCGGGACAGCCGGCCGCCTGACCGGGTTTCGTACCCTCGCCGCACCAGACGTCGTGATAGGCAACGCGGTCGGCGACGACGACATCGAGCACGCCCGCACCCCCGCGCGCACCGCCGGCGACACCGGTGTTGATGACGAGCTGCGGATGGAATGTGTCGATGAGCGTCAGTGTGCTCACGGCGGCGTTGACCTTGCCTATGCCACAGCGGGTGATGACAAGTTCATGCGCCCCGAAGTGGCCGCGGTAATATTCAAAACCGTTGACATTTATTGTCGTATGGTCGGGGACAAGCGGCAACAGCAGTGCCAGCTCCTTGTCCATGGCTGCAATTATGGCGATTTTCATATCTCTATATTCTTAATTTCAACATTTTTAATGTGTCAGGGGTTTTGCGACGGCTCCGGTGACTGTGACCGAGACCTTGAAAGGCGTTGCGACTCCAGAGCGCGGACGCGCCGAGCGATAGTAATAGAAGACATCCTGCAGATCCCAGGCCCGTATATAGATGCGGCTTGTCTCGCCGGGAGCGACGTCGACCGCCGCGTCGACAGTGCGCGTGTCAAGCATGCGGTCGTCGAGATCGTAATATATCAGTCTGACGCGCAGCGATATGATGTCACGGTCTGTATTATTTGTGACGAAGAAGCTCTCGCGCCGTGAGCGCAGGGGCTTCTCGAAGCCGGCGAGGGTGAAATCGCCCTCGGCGACGGCAATGGTGTCGCCGGCGACGACAGTCTCGCGTGACTCGACCGGCTCAGGCCTGAGTCCGCGGCGTGTCGTGCGGCGGCAGTCGGCCGCGCAGACCGACGTGATGACGAGCAATATGAGCAGCGCGATCCTCATAGGCCTCAGAAAACAAGCGGTTTAACAGCATCGCCGGCAGGATAGAGCCTCACCGCGCCGTCAATATCCGACGGACGGGTGTCTTGGGCCGCGACACTGAACCGGAACATATAGGGCAGCACGCGCCACAGGTTGAGTTTCAGCCCCTTCTTGTAATGCTCGAATATAAGACGGCCGTCGTCGCTCAGACTGATGATAAGATTGCGGTCGCGTCTGACGGGTGCGCCTGACGTCAGCGAAGCCGACATGCAGGCGTCATAGCGTCCCGCCACGGCCGTGCGCCGCGCCGTCCCGAACTCGGTCATGGGCAGCACCGACATGTCGGGCGAATCGACAATGACAAGCCTGAACGTGTCGTCACCCCCGTCACCGGGCAGCACGGCAAAGACAGCTCCGTCGCCGGCTATGCGCCATACGCCCTCGATCGGGTCGCCGCTACCCTCGTCTACCAAGGCGCAGACTCGGGTGAGAGCCGAGCGGCCGGCCGTCGCCGTGACCGCACAGACTGCGGCGAGAAACGCCGCGACAATATGCCGCAGCAGGGCCGTCATCAGAGCGAGCTGAATTTATAGGAGAATCCTATCGAAAGTATCTCTTTGAGCTGTAACTTCTTCCACTTCGTACCCTCGGCTTCGACACCATTTGTGTCATAGCGGAGGTGGGCGTAGATCTGCGTCGTCAGGAAGCGGTTGATCTCAAACATCAGCGTATTCTCCCAGTCGGCCCTGAAGACTTCGTAGTCAGAGAAAGCAAACAGCCGCGAGTTGAAGACGATGTTTGACGACATGCGCCACATGAGCTTGAACTCGGCCGACGAACCGAACTTGTGGACCGTCTTGCGCCCCTCGGTGATGCCATACGCTGTCTCGTCGATCTCGTCGTTGATACACGTGCGCATATTGTATGACAAGGGTGCGAGCGAAGCGTCGAATGAGAAATTCTTCTTGGGCGACACATAGTTATACGTCATACCGATACCGGCCGTGAGGTCGCCCGGAGAGAGAAGCGCCGACACCAGGTCGTGGGTGTTGCTCTTGTATGAGTTGAGCAGCTGGGTCTTGAACTGCGCCGTCAGCGAGTAGTACCACCGGCTGGCAGCCTTTATACCGAGCGTCGTGTTGATCTGGAAGAGGTCCTCCGAGATGCTGTAGTTGCGCAGACTGTCGTCGGGAGCGCTGTTGAGGCCGAGCTTATACTGCGCCGTCGTCTCGAAGAGGAGGTTGGGATGATACTCCTGATTGAGCTTCACATTATAATATATATGTCCGAGCACATTGAGGTTGTTGTTGCCG
The DNA here is from genome assembly GCA_902493335.1 of uncultured Porphyromonadaceae bacterium. Taxonomy (GTDB): domain Bacteria; phylum Bacteroidota; class Bacteroidia; order Bacteroidales; family Muribaculaceae; genus CAG-873. The sequence goes on along the minus strand of CABUPJ010000019.1, from coordinate 6,948 downwards.
CCCTGATACCAGTTGGGCGACACATAGGCCTGCGAAAACTGCAGCGACGTGCGGAAGTCTCTGATCCAATGGCGCTTCTTGACTTCGACCGGTTTGAGGGTCGTGCCGCCGACGGGGGCCTTGACCACTTCCTCGATGGTGATGGTGTGGTCTTCGGGGTTGACGACGGCATGATAGACCTTCGGCGCCTCGGGCAGCATGTCGACATTATACTTCACGAGATCGGGACGTCCGATGAAGAGATTGTAACGCAGATTTTCCATATTGCGGTTGACAAACTCCTCGTCCTCAATCCATTTCATATATTCTTTACCCGAGTGGAATTTCTCGTCGAGTCTGACGCTGTCGCGGAACTTATAGTGGTCGTATACAGCCGGACGGAAGAAATAGCGCGGCAGCCGGGGCAGCACGATTGTCGTATCGATGACGATACTGTCGCCGACAAGACCCGGGCCGACCGTATCAGTCTCGGCCACGGCCTCGTCCACCTCGACGACGGCCGAATTAAAATAGCGCGCCTGCGCCGACGCCATGAAAGCGACCATGACTAAAACTGCCGGCAACAAGGCTTTGAATATAGAAAGTCTCATTTTTAAGAGTTAGTTATGTTCTTGTATGCGATATATATGGTACAGACCCCGAAGGTCATGCGGCGGAAACATGCGCCGGTGAAGCCCGATGCCTCCATGAGTCCCGTCATCGCCTCGCCCTGGGGCACGGCGGCGATGCTTTCGGGCAGATAGCTGTAGGCCCTGACATCTTTTGAGACAAGACGTCCCAGCGCGGGTATGATCGCCTTGGTATAAAGATTATAGAACGGCCTGACCAGAGGATTGACCGGCGTCGAAAGCTCTACGACGCAAAGCATGCCGCCGGGAGCGAGCACCCGCAGCATCTCGTCATATCCGCGGTCGAGATGCTCGAAGTTTCTCACGCCGTATGCCACGGTGACGGCGTCGAAACTGTCGTCGTCAAACGGCAGCTCGAGGCAGTCGCCCGCTGTGAGGCTGATGCGGCCGGCGAGGCCGGCGGCATCGATTTTGCGGCGTCCGATCTCGATCATGCCCTCCGAAAGGTCTATGCCCGTGACTGTCGCGCCGGCGATACGGCGCGCGAGGGCTATGGCGAGGTCACCCGTGCCTGTGGCCACATCGAGGATGCGGCGCGGACTGCGGTCGGCCACCGTCCTGACGGCGCGGCGGCGCCAGAGCTTGTCGATACCGAAAGTCATCGCCCTGTTCATGAAGTCATAGGCGGGAGCTATCGTGTCGAACATCTCGCGCACCTGGCTGCCCTTGGCGCGGCTGTCGCTGTATGGTTTTATTTTCTCGGCCCTGACTTCGGTCATGCTTTGAGGCGGTCGAGACAGTCGAGGACGTTGCGGGCGATGCGGTCTTCAAGGTGCTCTTCGGGAGCCTTGACGAAGGGTTTGCCGGTGATGCGCTCATAAAGCTCGATATAGCGCTCAGAGATACCCTCGCAGATGGCGGGCGTCATCTCGGGCACTTTCTGGCCCGGTTTGCCCATGAAGTCATTCTCGATAAGCCACTGGCGCACGAACTCTTTCGAGAGCTGACGCTGCGGCTGGCCGAGCTCGAAACGCTCCTCGTAGCCGTCGGCATAGAAATAACGCGACGAGTCGGGCGTATGGATCTCGTCGATGAGGATGACCTTGTCGGCGAGCTTGCCGAACTCATATTTGGTGTCGACGAGTATCAGGCCCTTCTCGGCGGCCATGCGGGTACCGATTTTGAAAAGCTCGCGGGTATAACGCTCCATCACCTCGTAGTCTTCGGCGCTGACGATGCCGCGGGAGATGATTTCCTCGCGCGAGATGTTCTCGTCGTGGCCGGCCTCGGCCTTGGTCGTCGGGGTGATGATCGGTTCGTCGAAACGCTGGTTTTCGCGCATGCCGTCAGGAAGCTTCACGCCACAGATCTCACGGGCGCCGGCGGCATATTCGCGCCACGCGCTGCCGGTGAGATAGCCGCGGATAATCATCTCGACACGGAAACCCTCACACTTGTAGCCGACGGTCACCATCGGGTCGGGAACGGCAAGTTTCCAGTTGGGGACGACGTCAGCCGTAGCGTCAAGAAACTGGGCTGCGATCTGATTGAGCATCTGACCTTTATACGGAATGCCTTCGGGCAGGATGACGTCGAAGGCAGAGATGCGGTCGGTCGCCACCATCACAAGAAGACTGTCGTCGATCGTATAGACGTCGCGCACTTTGCCGTGATAGACTGCGGTCTGACCGGGAAACTTGAAATCGGTGTGAGTAAGAGTCGTTGCCATGTGAGAATTATTGGTTTATCGTTTGTTGGTTGTTTATTGTTGTTCTGTTTCAGAGCTTTGCCGCTCGCACTCCTTGTCGTAGCGCTCATAGGCCTCGACGATGCGCTGCACGAGCTGATGGCGTATTATGTCTTTCTTGCCGAACTCGACACGGCCGATGCCCGGCACGTCCTTCAGCACCCTCAGCGCCTCGATAAGACCCGAGCGCGTCGAGCGCGGCAGGTCGATCTGGGTGACGTCGCCCGTGATTATCATCTTGGCGTTCATGCCTAAGCGGGTGAGAAACATCTTGATCTGGTGGGTCGTAGTATTCTGAGCCTCGTCGAGCACGATGACCGCGTCGTTCAATGTGCGTCCGCGCATGAAAGCTAAGGGCGCGATCTGTATCACCTTAGTGTCCATATATTCGCGCAGCTTCACTGCCGGGATCATGTCTTCGAGCGCGTCATAGAGCGGCTGCAGATACGGGTCGATCTTGTCCTTCATGTCGCCGGGGAGGAAACCGAGCTTCTCGCCCGCCTCGACTGCCGGACGCGAGAGTATTATCTTGCGGGCCTCGCGGTTCTTGAGCGCGCGCACAGCTAAGGCTATCGCTACGTAGGTCTTGCCCGTGCCGGCGGGACCGAGGGCAAAAGTCAGGTCGTTGTGCGAGAACTCCTCGACGAGCTTCTGCTGATTGGGTGTCCGGCCCACGATAGGCTTGCCGCTGATGCCGTAGATGATGACATCGTCGCGTTTGAGCTCGCGCGGAGCCTCACCCTTGACGATATCGATGATGACATCCTCGCCCAGCGAGTTATATTGCGCCGTGTGAGCCTCGAGAGCCTTGATTTTTTTCTCGAAATCAGCCGTCTCGCTCTCCTCGCCTATGACCTTTATCACAGAGCCCCGCGCCGAGACACGCAGCTTCGGATAAAGATTTTTTATCAGCTGCATATTTGAATTATTGACCCCGTAGAAGCTGACCGGGTCGACATTGTCGAGGATGATGATGCGTTCGATCATAATAGCGATGAATATTAGTGCAAAGTTACAAAAATAACGGTTAGGTCAGTGATATAGTTTATATAAAATCACCATCTAACCGCAGTTCATAAGTTCATGCGTTCAACCGCTGACGAAGAGTCTGACATTAGTTCTATATCCAAATCCCGGTCCATTCAATACATTTCGCAGAGAAGAATGTTGTTATTTTACCCTTACCTTATATTCGTTACCCAGCGTTTTTACAATATATAAGCCATCGGGCAATATATACTCATTCCTACCCTTTTGTGAAGATACCATACGACCGCTTATATCATATACTGTCACATTATCATCCGCTGACAGCCCAGTCAACCTAAATCCATTAGGAATATATTCGACATTTACCGACCGCTTATTGCATATCGGCTGATTGACTCCTGATTGTTCGGCTGAGATATTCAGAAAATCCCTCCAGACATATGCCTCTTTATAAAGATCCATGCTTTTCTCAGGCACATATAACCGACATGTCTTCACTATTTCACGACTAAATACATCATCTGAACAGACCGGCGGAATCTGACTCATCGAGAATATTTCAGCAAGGCCATTAGCTCCGTAGAATGCTCTGTATCCTATCTTTTCGAGGCGATCGCCTAATATTAACGTCTTAACACAGAAACTACTATCATTCTCAAACGCGTTAGCGCCGATAGCTGTCACACTGGCGGGCACCGTCAGCGTCGAAGGCCCTGGACAACCATAGAAAGATGCGTCGCCAATAGTATTTAACCCTTCATGTAATTTTATGCTTTTAAGTTTAGCACACCGATAGAAAATACGAGCCGGGATATTGTGCACACCGTCATCTAACACCACGGTAGTAAGCGACATATTAACATAAAACGGGCTCACATTCGAATATGTAATATCTCTATAACTGTGCACTGTTTTCAAAGGGCATCCTGCAAATAAAGGTGAATTTGAAAATGCATCAATACCAAAATACAATGGTTCTTCCTGTGAATAGACCAGTAAGGAAGACAATGAACCACATTCGTTGAATGTATTGTCACCTATTAGTTTTACAGGGGTGCATATTGTTACATCCGAAAGATTTGGACAAGCCTGAAATACTCCGGCAGTATACACTTTTGTTTCTTCCCTATCTAAGCCGTCCGGGATCTTGGTGCTCGAAACTATTTCACCCACAGTTCCATCATTGTCAAGAGTGACTGAACTCAGATTTGTACAGCCATAAAAAGCTTTAAAATTGATATTACCATTATTATGAAGGTCTGCCGTAATTACAGTTTCGCATTTATAAAATGCTGAGCGTGCAATATTCTCGACCCTGAAAACCTCATACCAAGAACGATTGACAGATGAAGGAATAACAAGTTTAGGCAAAAGTCCGTCACTTTCATAGCGGCAATCAATCACATCACATGTTGCCGTCTGATAATCTGTTGGGACATAAACAACTCCATCTACTACAAATCTGTCATTCAAATGTGGATAGCATTTTACATATCCACTGAGTTTATATTGCCCCGAGCAGACATAGTTTGTTCGTCCACGGCTATTTCCCATGCTACCCAGAGGTGTCTGATGTACTGTAGGCTGAGTTTTGGGAAGCCAAATCACTTTTTCAGGGAAGAGATCCGCAGTTGGTGCATATCCAAAAATATCCGAAGCTATTTCTTTTACACCTGTCCCGATAACCACAGATTTAAGATATTCTCCGGAAAATGCAGATGAACCTATAGATGTTACAGACGAAGGTATCTCAACGCTTGTTATAGCCTTATAACCGACAAATGCATTAATCCCTATTTTAGTCACTCCCTCAGGTATTTTCAAATGTCCCTCTATCAATTTACCCCCGATATATAACTTAGCTCCGGTCGACAAAGGCGCACCACCGATATTTACTTCACCCCAATCCAACTCACACCATAGTTTTAATGAGGACATGAACACAGCCTCAAGTTTTATACATCCGGAAAACACATCATAACCTATACTTTTTAAACCGTCTCCGAATGTAACTTTATTCAATTTTTGACAATTTTTAAAAGCTGAGTTCCCAATTTTTTCAACAGACTTTGGAATAGTGATTTCGGTCAAATGAGTTTCACAAAAGGCATAGCCTGAAATTGTAGTGACTGACTCAGGAATTTTTACGTCCGTAATACGGCAATCTGCAAAATCACCAATCCTTATAACTTTATAAACATGCGTTATTCCCTGCTCATCAGTCCATTCTACTTGAGATGGGATGACGATACTTCCGGAAAGAGTTTCGTCAATAGCGCAAACTTCACAAGTAGTTTCGCTGAGTGGGTAATACTCAAGATTTCCTTTCACGAACGCATTTACATCAAAATACGTAAACACGCATATAAAAATGAGCAATAATGTTTTGAAAAACCACTTATTCATTGACATTTATTATAATTAGACTTTGATTCTTATATTTTTATCAACATAAAACACTATGCATTTCGACTGCGAGTGTTTTTAAACAGTCATTGTTTATATCGCAAAGATAAACATAATTCCCTAAAAATATACAAAACAGTGCTGCGTCATAGCAATATATTGCAATAACCACCTGAACAAAGAATTAAATCATTGCATATATACAATCAAGAGCATAAGAACATCAGAACCGAAGGAGATAAGAACCTTTGGAATAATGACCACCACGGTGTAGAGGGGTATCGCAAAGCCCAGATAGCCCAAATGCATCAAGTCGTAAAGTTCTGAAACTCAAAAGTCTTTATTAGATTCTATTGAAGAAGATGAGCTTTTGCAACTATCTCAATCCAATAAGTTAATCAATAGAAGGCAATCGCTGATTGCCGATTTACTCGTAGCCCTGACCGCCACAGGCGCTCAGGGGGTAAAGCAACAGCAAACGCACGGCGCCCGCAGGCCGCCGATTTAAGCAACGTCGTCGTTAGAGATGTGTGCCACCGCTCACGCGGTTCCGATAGCTCAATGACTCAGAAAACCCGCGCGGCGGGCCGCATAACCGCATCCCTCACACGGCCCTAACGAACTGTAGCCATCACGCGGCTGAAATTACCAACCGATTAAAACTCAGGCCGGAGGGCTGCTATTTTGTTAACGCGGGCGCCTGCGCCCGTGGCAGCAACACCACAAACGCCCTGACAACTCCGGCGGAGTTGAACTTCCCGTTGCTGCCCCCTGTTGCCTATGCGCTTCGAGCCGCGTTAGCGGCGGCAGTTCATTAGGCACGTACGAGGCGCAACGCGCCGAAGTGTATCATAGGCAATTACCACAAAGGAGCCGCATCGCGGCGGCACTGACAGCGCAAGGGGCGATTGTGCATCGTGCATTGACTTAATCTATCATACTACAGCTTTCTATGTGCTTGGATGTCAGCCGATTGGAGAATACTGTAGTATAACGTTGAGTTGCCGGCTGGACGGCATAGGGACTTCTGTTCTTATGCCCTTATGTTCTTTTGTTCTGTCGAGAATTAACCATTCTAAAATTGCACCGATATACAATTTTAGCTATAAAACCCGCCAACCGGTGACTTACCTTTGCAACACCGATGAAAAGCGCAATCTACACATATCATTTTCGCCGCTACCTCGGCCGCAACCTCACGCGTGCCGAGGCTGCCGTCATCGGTCCCCTCGAGAA
>CABUPJ010000018.1 GCA_902493335.1 uncultured Porphyromonadaceae bacterium | reverse complement strand
TTGCGGCCGAGGTAGCGGCGGAAGTGGTATGTGTAGATTGCGCTTTTCATCGGTGATGCAAAGATAAGTCACCGTTTGGCGGGTTTTGTGGCTAAAATTGTATATGACTGCAATTTTAGAATGGTTAAATCACGACAGAACAAAAGAACATAAGGGCATAAGAACAAAAGATTAAGTCAATGCACAATGCACGATGCACAATCGCGACAGGCGATATGGACCAAGGGCTTCAGCCCTTGGAACCAGTGAGTTGGCTACTACGGCTGAAACCGTAGTTCCATACGGCGACAAGCCGCCGGCACGAGGACAAATTTAGCGAAACACGGCCTCGACACGTCGCCGAGGATGAGAGCGAGACCGCACCTTAATGGCACAGGCATCAGGCGTTTACGCGGCTGTGCCGTGGCACAGCCCTACTTACCCCAGGCTTGGTCGCTTATACAAAGCTCCCGCGCACTGGGGTTATGCCACAATCTCGCCTCTTCGAGGCTTCGAGAAGGAAGTTGGTCAAATTAGGCTAATTAGTCAAATAGGTTGTTTCCGCGATGGTGGAAGGGCTGCGCAATCGCGCGGCCGGGACAGGCGATATAGACCAAGGGTTTTAATTCTTGGTAATCAGATTGTTGAATGCAACGGCTGAAGCCGTTGCTCCATGTCGCCTGTCGCGATTACGCATTAGGCATTGGCTTAATCTTCTGTTCTTTTACTAAGCGCTGAATTATTTCTTCGGTTGCTTGTCTGATGTTGTTGCAGGCGATGGCAGGGTTGAGGGCCATGTCAAGTGGCATGTCATCGGGTGTGACGGCGGCGATGGCCGTAAAACCGGCGGCAAGAAGGCGTCTGCGGTCACTGACACGTCCGCCCAATGCTATCACCGGTATACCCTGACGTTGTCCGCGGGCAAGAACACCGGCGGGTGTCTTGCCCATAAGGGTCTGACTGTCGAGACTGCCTTCACCGGTGATGATGAGGGTGGCACCGGCGATGATGTCGTCAAAACCGATTTCGTCAAGTATGACAGACGCTCCGGGTTTCAGCCCGGCACCAATGAAAGCCATGAGGCCGCCCCCGAGACCGCCGGCCGCTCCCGCGCCGGGAACAGCGTCGAGGTCGATGCCGCGAGTATGTCTGACAAGGGCTGAGAAAGACTTCATTCCGCGCTCAAGCCGGTCGACCGCCGCTTCGTCAGCACCCTTTTGGCGTGCGAACACCCTGGCAGCTCCGTCAGGGCCTGTAAAAGGTGAAGTCACGTCGCAGACGATATTGAATTTTGAGTCACGCAGGCGCGGGTCGGCACCGCTGCTGTCAACCGAGGCAATGGATTCGAGAATACGGCCGCCGTGGCCAAGTAAGGCACCCCGCGAGTCGAGAAATCTGAAGCCGAGAGCGGCGAGAGCACCCGTGCCGCCGTCGTTTGTGGCGCTTCCTCCGAGTCCGAGCAGAAAGCGACGGCAGCCTCTGTCGAGGGCGTCGGCTATCATCTGTCCGAAGCCATAAGTGGTTGTTTCGAGAGGGTTGCGCTCCCCGGGCGCAAGCAGTGTGAGCCCCGAGGCAGCAGCCATTTCCATCACGGCAGTCGTGCCGTCGGCCGTGACGCCGTAAGCGGCACGGCGCGGCCGCATCAGCGGGTCGGCCGCCACACACCCGACACGACGGGCATCTAAGGCCGTAGCAAGAGCCTCATATGTGCCTTCGCCGCCGTCGGCGACCGCAACCCTGACGATTTCGGCATCGGGCATAACCTCTCTGACACCGTCAGCGACAGCGTCGGCGACCTCGGGCGACGAGAGGCAACCCTTGAAAGAATCAGAAGCGATGACTATCTTATCCACAGGCAAAACATGCCGCCGGGAACGCGGCCTCACAAAGTTAAAACATTTTTTGTCTAATATGTAGGCTTTTTGTAAATTTGCGCATTAAATTGCGTCGGAGCGTCTCCGGCGGCTACAAAATTATAAATTACTAACAATGAATATATCATACAACTGGCTGAAGCAGTATCTCGACTTCGACCTTACGCCCGACGACCTCGCGGCGGCCCTTACATCAATCGGTCTCGAGACCGGCGGAATTGAAAAAGTCGAATCTGTACGCGGCGGCCTCCGCGGTATCGTCATCGGCAAAGTGCTGACATGCGAGGAGCATCCCAACAGCGACCATCTCCACATCACCACCGTCGACCTCGGTCTTCCCGGCGGCGAGCCCACGCAGATAGTCTGCGGAGCGCCCAATGTCGCAGCCGGCCAGACTGTTGTCGTCGCTACCGTAGGAACAACACTTTACGGCGAAGGCGACGAGACCTTCATGATAAAGAAATCGAAGATCCGCGGTGTCGAATCGTTCGGCATGATCTGCGCCGAGGATGAAATCGGCGTGGGCACGTCACATGACGGCATCATCGTCATCACCGACGACGTCGCTCCGGGCACCCCCGCCGCCGAATATTATCAGCTCAAGGACGATTATGTGCTTGAAGTCGACCTGACACCCAACCGCATCGACGCAGCCTCGCACTACGGCGTCGCCCGCGACCTCTCGGCGTGGCTCGCCTGCCACGCCAAAGCAGCCGAACTCAAACGCCCCGATGTCTCGGCGCTGAAATCCGACAAACCCGACGGCGACGCAATCACCGTCGAAGTCGAAGACAAAAAAGCCTGCATCAGATATTCAGGTCTGACTATCAGAGACGTCAAGGTCGCCGAAAGTCCCGACTGGCTCAAAGAACGCCTGACGGCCATCGGCCTGCGTCCGATCAACAATGTCGTCGACATCACCAACTATATACTCCACGGCTTCGGCCAGCCGCTCCACTGCTTTGACCTCGATAAAATCGCGGGAGGCAGAATTATCGTGAAGACCTGCCCCGACGGCACGCCCTTCACCACCCTCGACGGAATCGAGCGCAAACTCAACGCCGCCGACCTGATGATCTGCAACGAGCGCGAACCGATGTGTATCGCCGGCGTCTTCGGCGGTCTTGACAGCGGCGTCACCGACGGCACCACCTCGGTCTTCCTCGAGAGCGCCTGCTTCAATCCCACGAGCGTGCGCCGCACGGCGCGCCGCCACGGCCTCAGCACAGACTCGTCGTTCCGCTTCGAGCGCGGCGTCGACCCCAACGGCTGCGTCTACGCCCTCAAGCTCGCCGCTCTGCTCGTCAAAGAGCTCGCCGGCGGAGAAATCTGCGGCGACATCGTCGACATCTATCCCGAAACCGTCGAGCCTTATCCCGTCGAACTCAGCTACAAGCGCCTCAACTCACTCGCCGGCGACGATATCGCCCGCGACACTGTCGACAGCATCCTCGCCTCGCTCGAAATCGAAATCAAAGAGCGCCGCGACGGCGGAGAGACCCTCGAGCTTGCCGTGCCGACCTACCGCGTCGACGTACGCCGCGACTGCGACGTCATCGAAGACGTCCTCCGCATCTACGGCTACAACAACATACCGATGCCCGGCGCCGTCAAATCGTCGCTGTCATACAAGAGCGCGACCGACTTTGCCGACGACCTCACAAAAACCATTTCGGAACAGCTCACAGCCATGGGCTTCAACGAGATACTCAACAACTCGCTGACAGCCGAAGCCTATTACAAAGACCTCGCGACCTACAGCGCCGACAACTGTGTGCGTCTGCTCAATCCGCTGAGCCAGGATCTCAACGTCATGCGCCAGACCCTGCTCTTCGGCGGCCTCGAATCGATAGCCCACAACGTCAACCGCCGTTCGGCCGACCTGCGTTTCTATGAGTTCGGCAACGTCTATCACTTCAACCCCGAAGCCGTGTCGACTCCCGAAGCGCCGCTGACGCCCTACAGCGAAGGCAAGCGCCTCGCCCTCTGGCTCACCGGCGACATACGCCGCGCCACCTGGTCGGCCCCCGCCGCCGAAGCCACTTTCTATGACCTGCGCGCTTATGTCGACGCCATCATGTCGCGTCTTGGCCTGAGCCGCCGCAGCCTGAGCTTCGAGCCGTATAACGACGATATATTCGCCGCCGCACTGAGCGTAGCCACCCGTTCGGGCAAACAGCTCGGCGCCCTCGGCATCGTCCGTCCCGACATCGCCGCCCGCGCCGATGTCAGCCGTGCGGTCTTCTACTGCGAGCTCGACTGGGCCGCCCTCGTCAACCTTGCCGCAGGCTGCGACGTGAAATATGCGCCGCTGCCCAAGACCCAGCCCGTCAAACGCGACCTGTCGCTGCTTATCGACACATCGGTCAGCCTCGCCGACATTGAGAAAATCGTGCGCGACAGCGAGCGCAAGCTCCTGCGCAGCGTCGAGCTCTTCGACGTCTACGAGGGCAAGAACCTCCCCGCCGGCAAGAAGTCATACGCCATCAGCATGACCCTTCAGGACGACGAGAAGACCCTACAGGACAAGCACATCGACCAGATAATGAACAAGATTATCGCCAACCTGAAGAACAAGCTCGGCGCCGAACTCCGCTAAAAAACGACAATAACATCAAACTAAATACTTTCTATGGGAAGAGCATTTGAATACCGCAAAGCAAGAAAACTCAAACGCTGGGGCAACATGTCCCGCACATTCACACGTATCGGCAAAGAAATCACCATCGCCGCCAAGGCCGGAGGTCCCGATCCGTCGACCAACCCCCGTCTGCGCGCTCTGATGCAGAACGCCAAGGCTGCCAACATGCCCAAAGACACAGTCGAACGTGCCATCAAGAAAGCCACCGACAAAGACGCCGGCGACTACAAGGAAATCACCTACGAAGGATACGGTCCCTTCGGCATCGCCATCTTCGTCGAGGCCGCAACAGACAACAATACCCGCACCGTAGCCAACGTGCGCTCATACTTCAACAAACACGGCGGCTCGCTCGGCACACAGGGCTCGCTGACCTTCCTCTTCGACCACAAGTCAGTCTTCAAGATCAAACCCAAAGACGGCGTTTCGCTCGATGACCTCGAGCTCGAACTCATCGACTACGGCGTCGACGAACTCGGACACGACGAAGACGAGGACGGCAACGAACAGATCGTGCTCTACGGTGCGTTCGAGGAGTATTCCAACATCCAGAAATACCTCGAGGACAACGGCTTTGAAATCATCAGCTCTGAATTCGAGCGCATCCCCAACGACCTCAAGGACGTGACACCCGAGCAGCGCGAGAGCGTCAACAAACTTCTCGAAAAAATCGAGGAAGACGAAGACGTGCAGAACGTCTTCCACAACATGCGCGAAGAAGACGAAGAATAATACTCCGTCTGTCACACATATAACAAAAACCGAGGCTGCATCCCCTACGCGACGCAGCCTCGGTTTTTATAATCGATTTATGTAATCGGCTGAATTCCTCTCAAAAATAACGAGTTATGTTATAATGAGTCGACAAAACCGCGAAAACTTTTTAAATCAAGAGTTTCGAGTTCTTCTGAAGTTTCCGCTTCTTTCATAGCTGCGAGTGTGGTTTTGTTGGGGCAATCAAATGATGCTGTATTCATAATACTATATTTTGTATCGCTAAATAGTACGACTGTATAACAATTGCAAGGCAAAATATATTACAATCAAATATTCCTTAACAGCTGACATCAAGTCATTATGCAACCTTGATATAGCGTAAGTTAATGAAGTAAAACCGCTATTTTGCAATTATTTTCCTTACTTCATTTCCGCTTATAATTATGAATAAACCTGGATATGGAATCTGCCAAGTAAATTGATCGCCCCTAACAATATCTGAGTACAAAATGGCTCCTGTTAACGAACAAATTGAGATTGAACTGCCTTTGCTAAGGTTTGACACTTTAAGAGTATTTCCATCATGATTAATCTGAATTACTTTACAATCCTGAATTATATCTTCTATTGAGGCTTGATCCGTCACGGTTACTTTGCATGTAAGATCAAAGGTTCTATCTTTGCACTTAACTGATGCTTTTACGGTGGTAGTCCCCGCCGAAACGCCATAAGCGACTCCCCTTTGATTAATTGAAACAATACTCTCATCTTCACTATTCCATTCAACAGAGTCATAGTCTGCATCCAAGGGCGTCAGTATTATTTCCAATAGAGATTTTGCTCCAACCGGAATACTTAAAGAAGATTTTAAGGATGCATTATCGCAAACCGTATATTTGCTTGCCGGAATTAGTTCTATTGGTGTGGGTGAACCATTATAAGAACCGGTACCCAGACCTTTTCCGAATCCCCAAAGACTATTGTCATTCTTTAGAACGAATATATTGCGTGCGCCGGCCCAAAATTTTGCAACATTTGAAATTGGCGAAGAAAACTCTGTGGAATACTCGCTGAATCCTCCAAAGATGCCATTGCCGAAAGTACCACAGTAATTATTTCCACATATCCACAATGAGGAATCATCTTTTTGTGCGATAATATTATTGGGCGTAACTTCCATATCTTCAATATTATCCATAATTAGAATGGGTGATGACCTATCATATTTCGTACTATGAAGGAAGGCTCCCCAACGATATAGTTTTCCGTCATTTGTTAATGCTACAGAGCCATAAAAATAGGCGGCAAATTTTTTTACATTATCCATTATTTTGACAGGTACAGTACAATATGTCGATGAAGATGTTCCATTCCCAATCTGACCTTCTTCATTATTGCCGATCCCCCATAACGTATTATCTTCCTTTAAAGCAAGAACATGTAAAGAACCCAAAGAAATATCTTTTACACCAGACATGATTTTTATTGGAGTATTCTTCTTCTCTCGCTTGCCGTTGATAATGTAACTTCTGCCCCAAGCCCATAATGTGCCGTCCTTTTTCAGTGCGATAGTCTCGACAATTCCAGCGTAGCATTTGACAACATCAGACATTATTTTTTTTGGAGAAAGTGCTGTATTAGTTGTTCCGTCTCCAATTTGACCCCAATCATTTCTTCCCCATAAATATAATATATTATCTTGAGAAATGGCACCAAAATGTGTCTCTCCATATACAATGGATTTTATATTGGAGGCTATTTTTACAGGAGTGGAGCGCACTCCAGCAAATCCATCTCCAAGATATCCGCTGTCTTTATGCGCACTTGTATTCCATCCCCATAGACTATTATCATTTTTAATGAAATATTTTTGGGCGCAACTAAGCTTAGCTGCAGTTACATTTTCTGAAATTTTAATCGAAGTCCATGGTGTTGTTAAATCAATATCTTGTGGATAATCATCTTTGTTTCCCCACATATATAATGAGCCATTTTCTAATAACATATGCTCCGGTCCCATTTCCAATACTGGAGCTTCTACTTTATTCTTAACTGAGAAAGTATAAGAAAAAGCAAGATTCGATTCGGAGTCTTGATTGTATACAGCTCGCTCAGGAATACGAATTGAATATTTTCCCTCAGGAAGATAATTATTAGGAATAAATTGTATTTTGTTCTGATTGATAAGTATATCACATTCAATTATATTATGAGAATTTACATTTTCGAATGTAATATCTGGAAATGACACTCCTTTGACTATGTCGGAATTATACGTTATAACCGGAATGAATGCAGGACTAACATTCGTTTCGTTGTCAGAGGGAGAGAAGTCTGTAATATCCAATGATGTTACTTCATATTCTTGTGAAAGGACGGAACTGTCATAATAGTTGTTTAATGTAGCGAACGCCCTAAGAGTGCAGCTTCTTTCAATCTTTATTGGATTATAATATTGAGCACTCCGCTTTGTCGGGTTGGAGCCATCGAGAGTATAATAAATCTGAGCATTGAGATTATTGGGCATAAGTGATATTTCAGTGCCTTTTTGTATTAGACAGTCATCAGGGGTTACGGATAACGAAAGCGTAGCCTTATCAACGTTTACTATCGCATTATTTGACTTAACAGAATTATTGACTAAACAATATACTGTTGTAGTTCCGGGGTTAATACCTGTTAAAACACCCGAAGAAGAAATTGTTGCAACTGTAGGGTCTTCGCTATGCCATGATATTTGGTTTATTGTAGCATTGGAAGGTGATATGCTTACATAAATTTTTTTATCTTCTCCAACTACAGTATTAATACTTAATGGAATTGTTGCACTTTCCACAGGCGTTTCTCTGACTGTTACAGTACAATATGGTGCGCCAGATGAAATTTTTGAATAAACATTTATATAAGCTGTCCCAGACTTTTTAGCCGTTACCTCTCCTGAGGGAGATACCGTACATATTGATGGATCAGAACTTTGGAAATACGCATTGGCGGCAGATGTGTACTGGTTGTCATATTGATGCCGATAGCTGACATATCTTGTTTCGCCGGGAGACATCGTCATTGACGTAGGCGAAATAGAGACTTGATTGTCTCTGCAGGATATTGTCACCTGTCGTTTTGTGTGAGTATAAGAACCCGATCCTGTGAGTCTATAATCCCATTCGCATGTTACAGTGGCAGTTCCCGAAAAATACTGAGTAACTGTAATGGTCCGATAGAAACCCGAACCGGAAAGAGACAGATAGCCCCCGTTTGTGGACCAGGACATGTTCGACGTTATGCCCATTACGGACGATGACACATCAAAAGTGTAGGATTGCCCTACCCATAATGTCTGTTGGGCAAAGGTGCTTAGTGATGCGATAATCACTAACATGAATGAAAGAAGCGATTTCTTGCAGGTGGTTGGTTTCATAGAGTTACATTGTAGCATCTGACCCAAATGCTGTTTTTATTAAAAAGAAAACGTGAGCCAACTATGCCACGTCTTGATTTGAAGGTCGTAGGAAACCATTAGCACAGATGTAACAATAGTAGCCCACGCTATAAGCGTGAGAACCACTATGCTAATCCTTGTGCTGTTTGCCGAATTTCCTACGTTCTCAAATCACAAGATTACGCATAACGCTTCTTATTTTTCCAAAATGTCGTGGAAAGGCGATGCCAATCCATCAGCAAAGATAATCAAAGTTTGTAAAAACTGACAGTTAACTGTAAATAAATTTTAACGACAGCTAATTAAATCAAGGCTGCGCCGTAAAACATGATTACGGCGCAGCCTTTCTCTCTATTTGACCTGATTGGAACGGGTTAACGGCGGAGGGTGTTGATGGCGGTGCGGGGGGCGAGGATGGCGCGCACGGGCGTTTCATTCTCGCTGATTTCGAGCGGAAGGGTCGAACGGATGTCACGCGACGATGCGCCTACAAGCAGATTGTAAGTGCCTGCGTCGCGGCGCCAGGCTGACTTGTCGGCGTCGAACGAAGCAAGATCGTTGACGTCGAAGCTGATACTGACGGTCTCAGACTGACCCGGAGCGAGTTCGGCTGTCTTGGCGAATCCGCGGAGCTCTTTCTCGGGTTTGTTGCGTTCTTTTGCCTTGGCGTCGGATGCATAGAGCTGAACAACCTCCTTGCCTGCACGGTCGCCCGTATTGGTGACGCGGACAGAGACTGAAACCTTGTCGCCGTCGAGGCTCACCTGTGTGTTGTCATAGTCGAATGTCGTGTAGCTCAGGCCGTAGCCGAAGGGATAAGCGACGTTTTTGTCAAAGCTGTCGAAATAACGGTAACCTACATATATGTCTTCCTCGTAGGGAGTGAAGTCGACGAGCTTCTTGTCGTATTTCGGACCCTTGTTGCCGATTGTCAGACCTTTAGATCCGATGATGTCGATGGGGAAGTTGGCTGTCGACGCGTGGTCTTCGTATCTGACGGGGAAAGTCATCGTGAGCTTGCCCGAGGGGTTGGCTTTGCCTGTGAGGACGTCGGTGACACTGTTGCCGCCCTCCTGACCGCCCTGCCATGCGCAGAGCACAGCGTCGGCCTTGTCGCTCCATGAGGCTGTCTCGACGGCGCTGCCGACATTCATGACGACGATGACGGGCTTGCCGGCGGCGCGGAAGGCGCGGCTGACGTCGGCGATCATCGCCTTGTTGACGGCGCTGAGGTTGAAGTTAGACGACTCACGGTCGAGGAATTCGCCTGAGCCGCGGCCGACGGTGATGATGGCGGCGTCGTTGACTTTTGCGTGACCGGCGAGCTCGGCGGCGCTGAAATTGCGTTCGGGCGGCAGCACGATGGGCATGAAAGCGGCAAATTTGCCGGTGTCGGCCGTAAGTGTGTCGCGCCACGACTTGACGTGGGCGGCGTAGGCGTCGCGCAGATTGCCGTCAGCCGAGATGCCGGCGTTTTTAAGACCGTCGAGCAGCGAGACTGTGTAGGCGCGGTTGACGTTGCCCGAACCTGTGCCACCGGGAATAAAGTCGTAAGAGGTGCAGCCATAGAGGGCGACGTTTTTGATTTCGGGCTTGAGCGGGAGGGCCTTTCTGTCGTTTTTGAGCAGAACCATACCCTCGCTCGCCGCCGAGCGGGTCAGTGCGGCGTGTGCCGCCAGATCGGGATTATTAGAGAACTTGTAGCCTTTGAAACGCGGTGTGCGGACAATCATCTCGAGGATGCGTCTGACGTTCTTGTCTACGACAGACTCTTCGAGCGAGCCGTTTCTGACACCTTCGACGATGGCTTCATACTGGGCGTCGTAGCCCGGCTGGAGCATGTCGTTGCCGGCCTTCATCTGGGCCACGGCGTCAGAGCCGCCGAACCAGTCGGTCATCACCATGCCGTCAAAGCCCCAGTCGTCGCGCAGAAGTGTGGTAAGCAGTTCGGGGTTCTCGGATGTGTAGACACCGTTTAGATAGTTGTATGACGACATGACTGTCCAGGGGCTGCTCTCTTTGACAGCGGTCTCGAAGCCTTTGAGATAGATTTCGCGCAGGGCGCGGAGGCTGACCTGGGCGTCGTTGGCCATGCGGTTTGTCTCCTGGTTGTTGACGGCAAAATGCTTGATGCTTGTGCCGACACCTTTGCTCTGGACGCCGCGGACATACGCGGCGGCAATCTTGCCGCTCACGAGCGGGTCTTCGGAGTAATACTCGAAGTTGCGGCCGCATAGCGGATTGCGATGGATGTTGAGAGCCGGCGCGAGGAGGACGTCGACACCATACTCGAGCACCTCGTCGCCGATGGCCTCACCGACCTGTTCGACGAGCTCGGGATTCCACGTCGACGCGAGCATCGTGCCGATCGGGAAGTGGGTGCAGTAATAGGTGGCTGTATCGTTGTCGCGTGTCGGGCTGATGCGCAGGCCGGCGGGACCGTCGGCAAGCACGACAGCGGGAATGCCGAGACGGGGTATCGGATAAGTCGTGCCGGCGGCACCGGGAACAATCGACCGGGTCTCGCCGACGACGGCGCTGTCGCCGTTGTTGATGCCGTCCATGCCGGTGCCGACAATCAGACGGGCCTTTTCATCGAGGGTCATGGCGGCGATAATCTCGTCGATATTGTTCTCGTTAAGCTTGGGTGTTGAGTTGCAGGAGGCAAGACCGAGAGCCATTACAGCTCCCGCGCCAAGACAGGTTATGTATTTCATGGTCGTTTATCTGTTAGGGGTAGTCCAGTTATAAGTTTCTGTGCAGGTGATGTCTGCGACTTTGTCGCCCACCTGAACCTTAAAGTCGCCTTTCTCGAGAATCCATTTGCCGTCGGCGCCGACATAGGCGAGATCAGAGGCCGGTATCGACAGTGTGACGGTCTTGGTTTCACCGGGTTTGAGGCTTATTTTGTCAAACGCACGCAGGCGGCGGTTGTCAGGCACACACTGCGAGGCTACAAGGTCGCTCGAGTAGAGCATCACGGTCTCTTTGCCCTCGCGGTCACCGGTGTTGGTGACGTCGATTGAGAACGAGAGAGTGTCGCCGTTGCGGAACTCTGTCACCGACGGCTTGAGCGGGCCGTAGGCAAAGGTCGTGTAGCTCATGCCGTAGCCGAAAGGCCACTGGCACGAGACGTCGGCGTTGTAGTCATAGGCACCAGCCATTGTGCCGACCTTCTGAGAGGCCTTGTAATCATAGGTAGAGAGCGAGTTGACGTGTCGCGGGTAGGTATAGGGGAGACGGCCCGAGAAATTCTCGTCGCCCGAAAGCAGGTCGGCGAGAGCGTTGCCGCCTTCGTTGCCGGGCAGAAGAATGTCGACGACGGCGGCAGCGAGAGGCTCGACATCAGAGATGATGCGTCCGCGTCCGCCGTTGAGAACGAGCACGACAGGCTTGCCGGTGGCGGCGGCACGACGCACGAGTTCTTTCTGGTTGGCCGACAGGTTGAGGTCTGTGGTGTTGCCGGGTGTCTCGCAGTAGGAGTTCTCGCCTATGCAGAGCACGATGACGTCAGCCTTGGCGGCAGCGGCGCCGAGACCGCTGAAATCAGGCGTCTTCTCGTCGTAGTAAGCGCCGGCTTCATCATATTCTACGGTCGGGGTATAGATGATGTTGTCACGGCCGAAACGGTCCTGCATGGCTTTGAGAATCGTGTTTTTGCCGGCGAGGTCGCCCGGTTCGAGCTTGCCCTGCCATGTCACGCTCCAGCCGCCGTTGAGCGAGCGCATCGAGTTGGCGTTGGGGCCGGTGACAAGTATCTTGCCGACTTTTTTGAGCGGCAGTGTGTTGTTGTCGTTTTTGAGCAGAATCATCGACTCGACAGCGGCGCGGCGTGCGGCGGCGTCATGTTTGGCCGAGGCGAAGTCGGGATAGTCGGCCACGCGGGTCATCGGGTCATCGAAGAGGCCGAGACGGTATTTGAGGCGCAGCACACGGCGGGTGGCATCGTCGATGCGGCTCATGGGAACAGTGCCTTCGTTGACAAGCTCCCTGAGGATGGTGCAGTAATCCCACTGATAGGGTTCCATGGCCATGTCGATGCCGGCGTTGATAGCCATTGCGATGGCCTCTTTCTTGTCTTTGGCGACTTTCTCGCGCTGCCAGAGGTTGTTGATGTCGGCCCAGTCGGTGACGATCATGCCGTCCCAGCCGAGTTCGTCCTTGAGCCAGCCGGTGAGGAGGCGCTTGTTGATATGGGTCGGTATGCCGTTGATGCTCGACGAGTTGACCATGATGGTGAGCGCGCCGTTTTCAAGACATGCGAGGAAGGGGGCGAAGTGTTTCTCGCGGAGGTCGGCCTCGCTGATGACGGCAGGCGTGCGGTCCTGACCGCTGAAGGGAACGCCATAACCCATATAGTGCTTGACCGAGGTGGCTATCTTGTCTTTGCCGAGGTGGTTGGGGTCAGAGCCCTGGAAGCCTCTGATCTGGGCGGCGCCCATGACGCCGCTGAGATAGGGGTCTTCGCCAAAATTCTCCCAGACACGGGGCCATGCGGCCTGGCGCACGAGGTCTACTGTGGGCGAATAGGTCCAGGGACAGGCCGAGGCACGCGTCTCATAGGCCGTTATCGCGGCGGCCTCTTCGGCAAGCGCCGGATTGAACGTAGCGGCGACGTTGATGTTCTGCGGGAAGAGAGTGCCGCCCTGTGTGTAGGTCACGCCGTGGTTCTGGTCGAGACCGTAGATGCATGGAATGCCGAGTTCTTTCATCGAGGCGTCCTGAATCTTGCCGATGAGTTCGTTCCATTCTTCGGGGGTAAGGGCGTGCTGGGGCGAGTTGAGTATCGAGCCGACCTTATACTTGCCGATGATGCTGTCGAGCATTCCGGGATGATAGACGAGCTTGCCGTCGGGGCCGCGGTGGGCGATTAGGTCAATGGCGAGCTCGGTCATCTGGCCGATTTTCTCGTCAAGGGTCATTTTTGACAGTGTTGCTTCTACTTTCTGCTCGATAGCTTCGTCGCGTGGTATCACAGGAGCGGCGAAAGCAGTGGCGGCGAGAGCCGTCACTGCAGTCAATGTGATGAATCGAGTTCTCATTAATTCTTATTTTTTGAAGAGTAAGGGAGTGAATTCAGTGAGGTATATGCGCCAGTTCTTCCAGATGTGGCCCTGGGGTGTCTCGTAGTAGGTATAGGCATATCCGTTGTCGTCGAGCTTCTTGCGGTAAGCCTTGTTGGCTTCGTAGAGGAAATCGGTGTCGCCGATGCCGATCCAGTAGAGTGCGGGCTTTTTGTCAAACTGGATCTTCAGCTTTTTGTCAAGGTCGTCGTAGATGGGACTTGTGACACCGTTGTTCGGCATGATGGCGGCAGAAAAAAGGCCGACGTAGTCAAACATATCGGGATACTGTTTCGAGATGTGCATCGAGTGGAAGCCACCCATCGAGAGACCGGCGATGGCACGCGATTTCTTGTTTTTGATGGTGCGGTAGTTCTTGTCGATAAATTTCACGACTTCGGGGAAATGTGTCTCGAAGCTGCCTTCCATGGTCTTGGGCAGGTTCATTGTGGGAGCCGAGAAGCCGAGGCTTGATTCGCCCGGGGCGGCCTGAAGGGCAGCGTTGCCGTTTGTCATGACGACAATCATGGGCTCGGCTTTACCCTCGGCGATGAGGTTGTCGAGAATCTGCGACGCGCGGCCGAGTTCGGTCCAGGCGTTTTCGTCACCGCCCATGCCGTGGAGCAGGTAGAAGACGGGATAGCGTCTGTTGCTTGTCTCATAGCCTGCGGGGGTGTAGACAGTGAGACGGCGGTCCATGCCGAGCGTGGGGCTGTTATACCACACTTTAGAGACCGTGCCGTGGGGCACGTCGTTGATTTTGTAAAGATCGGCACGCTCGCCGGGAATGATGAAGACATCGGTGACAGACTGGACGTCGCGGATGCGGTAGACGTTCGACGGATCATTGATTTTCAGGCCGTCGACAATCATCGAGTAGCTGTAAAGCTCGGGGGCGAGAGGCGCGTCGGTGGTATACTGCCAGACACCGTCTTTCTCGACCATGTCGGCGACACCCGGGGCGTCAAACTCGCCGTAAGGGGTCTGCATTTTCTGTGTCGGCAGGAAGTCGCCGGTGACCTGTACTCTGACGGCTTTGGGCGCCGCGATGCGGAATGTCACTGTGTTGTCGGGGTTGATTTCGGGCGACACAATCTGTGAGCCGCCCCAGAGGGCCTGCTGGGCGTCGGCGCATAACGAAGCCAGCGCCACTGCGGCAATAAGGATATACTTTTTCATTATTACGGTTTTTATTAAAGAGAATCAGTAGTTCGTGAATCAGTTATTTAAGGATTAGCAAAGTGAATATATCTAAGTTTCCGGCCCATCGGCAGCAACCACAAAACCATCAGCCGACTGTCATTAATCTGTCATTTGGAAACTAACGGCAAATTAACTCAGAATTCTTGTAATTTGCAAGAATTTAGGCCGGAAACCTCGAGAAACGAATTACTTGGAGAACAATCCGTCGAAGAATTTGATAATCTTCGGCGAGCATGCGCTCCAGAATGCCCAGTCGTGGGCACCGGCACGTTCGATATAGGTGAAGACGGGCAGAAGCGGTGAGAACTGCATGGCCTCGTTCAGGCCTTTGTTGACCTCATAGAGGAAATCTTCCGTGCCGATTTCGACCGTGATTGCCGATGCGCCCGGTGTCCAGATCATATCGAAAATGTTGGGAGTGCCTTCGATGCCAATTGCGGGTGAGCAGGCATAGATGCCCGAGAATCTGTCGGCATACTTGAGGCCGTAGTAGAGTGAGCCGAAGCCACCCATCGACAGACCGGCGATGCCGCGACGGCCGTTGCCTTTATACATGGCTTCGACCGCAGGCATGAATTCGTTGATGAAGAAGGTCTCGTAATTCATGCCCTTGCTCTGATAATTGTCGATATAGAACGAGTCAAAGCCATCGAACGAACCCTGAGGCGAGACAATAATCATCTCGGTTTCGACACTGCCGGTGTGGCTGCCGATGTTGCCGCCGGTGAGCCAGTCGTTATTGCCGCCGGTAGCGCCGTGGAGCATGTAGAGCACAGGGAATGTCTTCGTGCCGTCGAAGCTCTTGGGGAGAATCACCGAGTATTTCACCTCGCGGCCGAGAACCTCGCTCTGGAACGAGAGGTCTTTGAGCTCTGTGCCGCTCTTTTCAAGATAAGACGAGAAACGGATGCTGAAATTGGCTGTGCCGCTGCCGCCGGCCGCTGTGATATACGACAGGCTTTCGCCGCTGAAATTATAGAGGGTCTCGCCGGTGATGCCTTCAACCGATTCGATGTTTATCTTGCCCTGGGTGATATACTGCTTCTCGCCGGTCGACGATACGATGAACGCTCCGCCGGCCATGCCGTAGTCGGGAACAAGCCATCCGTTGTCGATCAGCCACGGCTCGGTGGGCGAGCCTGCGATGGTATATGTGCCTGTCAGGTCTGACATCGACAGGCCCTCTTTGTTGATGGCCTCGAAGAAAGCGGCGTCGTTGCCGGCCGGGTCGCTGACAGCGAGCGTATATTTGCTTACACCGGGAATCACCGTAGACTGCCATGTGGTATAATCCATGATGACAACGGGGTCGGCTTTCATTGTCACGGTGTAACCGCTTGGTTCGGGATCGTCGACGCCGATGACGAATTCAATCGGGCCGCGATAGTTGATGACATAGCGTTTGCCGTCACCGCCGGTGAGCAGACCGCTGATGTCATAGTCGCTGCCGAACATGTTTACCTCAAGGTCGCCCTCGGTAATCCGGCCGTTGGCCTGGTCACCCTCAGCAGTGAAGGCGTAAAACTCATTGGCGACAGGCTGGTCGAGCGGTCCCGACCAGGGTTTATAGACTCCTGGCTGGAGAGTCCACTCCCGCGACACGACACTGAGGGACAGTGTATTGTTTTTGCCGTCAGAGAAATTCATGTGGAGATATTTGAGACCTTTCTTGAGTTTGTCGGTCTCACCGGTCGACTCTGTGGTGTAGTTATACCGGTATATATCGTCGTAAGTACCCGACAGGTCGTCAATCACATCGTCGCTGCAGGCCCACAGCATTGCAGCCAGAGGCATCAGCAGCAAATTATATATCTTTTTCATATTAAGCTTGATTTAAGGGTTTTACCATCCGGTGTTCTGAGTCATGTTGCGGTTGAGCTCAATCTCTTTGCGCGGGATAGGCAGCAGATTATGTTTGTCTTTGAATCCGTAATTAGCGTTAGAGAACGCTTTGGCTTCAAGGCCGTTGGCCGAAAAGCCGGGACTGTCCGGCCTCTGTCTCCGAGACATTTAGCGGCATCGCCCCAGCGCACGAGATCCTGGAAGCGGACGCACTCAAGACAGAGTTCGAGACGTTTTTCGGCCTTGACATCGTCGAGTGTCACGCTCGAGAGAGGCTGGAGACGCGCGCGGGTGCGGACGGCGTTGACATATTCGGCAGCGCGTGAGCCTCCCGACATGACATGGGCCTCGGCGGCGAGAAGAAGTACCTCGGCATAGCGCATGACACGCAGATTTGTATACTGGAGGGCCTGGAAGTAGCTGGCGTCCATGACGCAGTCTTCCTTGAGCGCGCGGTTTTTCCAGTTGAAGAAACCTTCGTGACCGACAAGACGTTCGCCGGCATTGACGGTCAGGCCGTATTCGGCGTTGAGTTCGTCGTAGGTGCGGATTGTCGAGCGCAGACGGTAGCCGTCTTTTCCCTCTCGGGCCACAAATGCGTCATAAAGGTCTTTGGTCGGATTCATGAAGCCGTAAGTACCCGTTGCAATCTGGCTCATCGAGCCGAGGTTGATAAGCGACGTGCGCCAGCCGTTCATGATGAAAGTCATTGTCATCTGCGCCCATGCCTGCTCGGGGTCGTTGCGTTTCTGAATCTCGAGCATGGCCTCGCTGCAGCCGTTGGCGGCTGCATGACCGATCATGTCGTATTCGCCCTGATAAAGCTCGTATTTTTTCGAGTCGATAACCTTGTCAAGCTCGGTGGCGGCTTCGGCATATTTGCCCTCGAAGAGAAGTGTCTTGCCGAGCATGGCCTGTGCGACTTCTTTTGTCACGCGTATGCCGCCGGTCTCGTCGTTGGCGCTGCTCTTGCTGGGGAGAGCATTGCTCGTGACAGCTGTGCGGAAGTCATCCTCGGTGCGGGTCCAGAGTTCTTCAGGTGTGCTGTTGCCCTGATGGTATTCGTTGGGCTGGAGCAAGTGGTCGACGACCGGAGCGGTGCCCCACAGACTGGCCAGCTCGAAGTGGGCCCATCCGCGGAAGAAGTATGCCTCGGCAACAGCCTGCGCTTTGACGGGTGTGTCGGGGGTCACCTTCTCGATGATGAGGTTGGCTTTGTATATGATGCCGTAGAGGCCCTGATACATGCCTTCTATCATTCCATGGTCAGTATCGAAGGTATATTCGTTGAGACGCTCCATGTCGGGATTGTCACCACGCGAGCCGCCGCCGGTCCAGGCGTCGTCAGAAAGCATGTTTTTCACATAATACCAGTTGTAATAGTTGCCGCCCCAGCTGGTATACATCGAGGCAACGGCCTGTTCGGCTTCGGCGTCGGTCTTGTAGAAATCGTCCTGACCGCCCATATTGCCGTGCTTGGGTATATCGAGACCGTCTTCGCACGACGAGAAGAGCATGGCCGCAGAGGCGATGAGCGCCGGTAATATATATTTTAGTTTCATTATTTTACTGTATTAGAATGTGATATTGAAACCGAGAACGACTTTCTTTGACGAAGGATATGCGCCTTTGTCGATGCCCATGCCTGATGTGGCGTTGACGGCAACCTCAGGGTCGAAGCCCGGATATTTGGTGAAGCAGAAGAAGTCGTCGAGCGACGCATAGACGCGCATATTGCTGATATATGCCTTCTTGGTCCACTTCTGAGGCACGATGTAGCCTAACTGTATCTGCTTGATCTTGAAGAACGAACCGTCATAGACGAGTGCGTCTGAAATCTGATATTTGTCCATGTTGGCGGCTCCGGCCTTGGGCACTGTGCCGCCGGGATTCTCTGCTGTCCAGCGGTTGTCGTAGAACACTTCCTTGAGTTTGTTGCACTGCGGGTAGTCGGCGCGGTTGATGCAGTTGAACACCTTGTTTCCGGCCGCACCTGTGCCGAAGACGGTAAGGTCGAAGTTTTTCCAACCTAAATTAAGCGTCAGGCCGTAGGTGATGTCGGGGAGGGCGTCGCCGATGTTGGTGAGGTCACCGTCGTTGAGCGACCCGCTGTTGTCAAGGTCTTTGAATTTGGGATTGCCCTCGCCGTCAAGGCCGTCGAACATATAGCCGCGGAAGTAGTAGACCGGATAGCCTTTTTCAAAGTAGGTGATGGTCGAGGTGTGGAAGTTGGTGCCGCCGATGCGGGCAATCGACGGGTCGAGATATGTCACCTTGTTCGAGAGGGTCGACAGGTTGAATGTGGCCGCATAACGGAAGTCGCCTGCGACATCGCGCCATGACAGCTCGAACTCCCAGCCTTTGTTGCTGACATTGCCGGCGTTCATCGGTGATGTTGTGCCGCCGATGATGAGCGAGGGCACTGTGCCGTTGACAAGCAGGTCCTTGGTCTTTTTGGTATACCAGTCGATATTGACACCCAGACGGTTGCGCAGGAACCGCATGTCGAGACCTATGTCAAACTGCTCTGATGTCTCCCATTTGAGCTTGTTGTTGCCCATTGTCGACGGAGAGGCCGATGTCGTGTAGTTGTTGCCGGGGACAAGAGGATAGATGCCTCCGAGAGCCATGTCTGTGCTGTAGGGATAACCGCCGAGAGCCGCCAGCGAGCCGTTCTGGCCCCAGCTTGCGCGCAGCTTGATATTGTCGGCATAGCGGCGGATGTTTTCAAAGAAGCTTTCGTTAGACAGAGTCCAGCCTGCCGACACTGCGGGGAAGTAGCCCCAGCGGTTTTCGAGAGGCAGTTTCGAGAGGTCGGCGGCGTCGGCGCGCAGCGAGGCCTGGAGGTGGTAGCGGTTGTCATATTCATAGCTTGCGCGGCCGAAGTACGACAGCTTGCTGTTGCGGGTCTTCTCGCCGCCGACACCCTTGGTGGCCGAGGCATTGCCGTAGTTGAGATACCAGAAGAGCGGATCGTTCTTTTTCAGAGCGTCTTCGTTCTGACCGCTGAGGCTGCCCTGTGTATAGGAATTGACGTTCTCCGAGTATGACATACCGACCATCGCCGTGATGGTGTTGACACCGAACTGTTTGAAATAGTTGGCGAAGTTTTCCCACTGCCAGTAGACGGTCTGCGAGTTCTGGGCGTTCATGCCGACATAGTCGCCGCTTTGGGTGGCGTTGCCGTAGAACGGGAGGTTGACGTTTGACTGATGGTTAGACGACAGGCGGTAGCCTAAGCGCGATGTGAATGTGAAACCGGCGAAGGGTTTGAAGTCGGCGAAGATGCTGCCGGTTACGTTGAAACCGCCGTTGCGGCTGACGCCATTGTCACGCATCACGTAGGGATGATAGTTTTCAGAATTGAGGAATTTCGAGACCGCATAGTAGTTGCCGTTCTCGTCGGTGAGCAGATGTTTGCCCTGCTGCTGTGCGTTGACCATGTGGAGCGGCAGATTGTCAGGCGAATAGAGGAAGGGCGTGAGCGGGTCGAGAAGAAGAGTGGCTGTGATAAGGCTGCCGTATTCGTTGTTGGACGACACCTGACGCACGTTGTATTTCTCGATCTGGTTGGTCGTGCCGACCTTCAGCCATGTCTTGATGTCGTATTCGGCGTTGATTGCCGCTGTCAGACGCTGGTAGAAGTCTTTGCTGCCGCCGACGATGCCGTTGTTGTCGAGGTATGACAGCGAGAGATAGTAGTTGCCGCGGTCTGTGCCGTTGGTAAACGAGATATTGTGGCGCTGCATGTGACCCGTCTCGAAGGCTTCGTCAATCCACGATGTGTTTGTGACGCCGTCCCAGTTCTTGAGAAGATAGTCTTCGGTGAAGACGTTGCCCTCGGTCATGTATTTGATATATTGCTCTGAGTTGAGCATGCGGGGCACTTTGGCGGTGCGTTCCCAGGCATACTGGAAGTCGTATGATATTTTGCCGTTGCCTGCGCTGCCTCGTTTTGTGGTGATCAGCACCACGCCGTTGCCGGCCTCGGCACCGTAGATGGCAGCCGATGCGGCGTCTTTGAGAACCTCCATAGAGGCGATGTCGTTGGGGTCGATGCCGCTGATGTCGCTCAGACGCACGCCGTCGACGACATAGAGGGGATCTGAAGAAACGTTAGACGAATAGCCGCGCACACGTATCGTCGGCGACGAGCCGGGAGCGTTTGATGTCGTCACCACCTGCACACCGGCGGTCTTGCCGAGCAGCGCGCTCTGGGGGTTGACAATCGTGCGGTTCTGGATGTCTTCGGGTTTCACCTGCGAGATGGCGCCGGTGACCGAGCTTTTCTTCTGCACGCCATAGCCGACAACGACGACGTCGTTGAGCGCTGTCGACGATTCGCGCAGCGTGACGTTGATGACGCCGGCCTGTGTGACACGGCGTTCGGCGGGATCGTAACCTATGTATGAATACACAAGCGCCGTTCCCGCGTTTGTTTCGATCTGATAATTGCCTTCGAAGTCGGTCGTGACTCCGTTGTTTTCACCTTTTGCCGTGATACTGACGCCGATAAGGGCTTCGCCGCTGTCGTCAGTCACTTTGCCGGTCACTTTGACCCTTGACTGCCCGAACGACATCAAAGCTGTCGAGAGCATCAGCACAAACAGTGCGATTCTGGTTTTCATGATTGGTATTGATTGGTTATGATACGTATAAAATGATAATTAGAAACTTCTTGGGGCTGCTATTTCAGACACGATGTCGAGGAGCTCGCGGTCATGATTGCCACGGACCGAACATTCGTTATCGAAAAACATCGTCGCGCGGCCATCGGCGGTATAAACGGGCCACTCGGGCAGCGACGGTGTGTTGGGGTTGCCTGTGCGGGCAAAGGCAAGCCATGCGTCAGACATTCTGTCGGCCAGACGATCGGCCTCGGCACCGCCGCCGGTCATCGACGCATGTATTCTGGCATTGTTGAAGACAAAGGGTATCTCCATGCAGTGGGTGCTGCGCAGGATGCCGTCAAGAACGGGCGACTCCCATGTGAAAAGATACATGTAGACCGGCGCGCCGCCCTGCCGGGCCTTGATGTCGGCCTGACGCACGGCGTTGGGACGGAAACGCGTGTCGAAGTCGATGAGATCTTTAGGCTGATAGCCTGGATAGGCCTTGGCGTAGGCCGAGATGATTTTATCGGCCGACCCGCTGCCGTAGACATTGGTGACAAAGCCACGGGCCATGGTCATGTCGGCGTTGCGCAGCATAGGCACATATGTCGTCGGCGAGAACTCGCAGCGTGTCGTGCCTATCATCATGGGTATGTCGCGGCTCTGCTCGGGCGCGCCGTCGGCGAACGGCTGACGTGGAAGCACTTTGCCGTCTACTGTCGGCGCCCAGCCGAAGATGAACGCTCCGCCGGTGCCGCCTTCGGCCTCGGCCTGTTTGCGCACGGCGGCGACGGCGGCGTTGCCTGCCGCGAGAAGCTGCTCGTAAGGCACGTCGGCGATTTTCTTTATGTCGTTCTCAAGACCGAGCTGTCTGACGGTCTCGCGGCCGATGCGGCGCGACATATCGGCTGTCATGGTGCTGAGAGTCGAACCCGACTGCACGATCGCTTTGTGGAACAGGCCTTTGGCTGCGGGTGTGGCGCAGAGAGTCGACACTTTGCCGCCACCGCCGCTCTGGCCGAAGATGGTGACGTTGGCGGGGTCGCCGCCGAAGGCCTCGGCGTTGTCGCGCACCCACTCGAGAGCGGCGACGAGGTCAAGCAGGCCGGCATTGCCCGATGACGCATACTCTTCGCCGAAGTCAGACAGATCGAGGAAGCCAAGGACATTGAGACGATGGTTGACGGTGACGACAACGACGTCGCCTTTGCGCGCGAGGTTGGCGCCGTCATAGCCGGGGAGTTCCTGACCGCTGCCGGCAGAGAATCCGCCGCCGTGGAGCCATACCATCACCGGACGCCTGCGGCCGTCGGCAGTCTTGGCGGGCGTCCAGACATTGGCACGGAGGCAGTCTTCGCCGGGATAGCCGTCGTCCCAGTTGAACGCAAAGGCAATCTCGTCGTTCTGCCAGCCCTGGCGCTTGTCCTGCGGACATGTCGGGCCGTAGTTGCGGCAGCTGCGGACACCCTGCCATGCGTCGGGTTTCTCCGGCGCCATAAAGCGCGATGCCTTGGCATAAGGTATACCTTTATAAATATAAACGCCGTTCTCGGAGTAGCCGGCAATCTGCCCCTGTGCGATGGTGGCGCGGGCGTCGGCGGTCGAAATCTCTGATCGCGGTTCGGCGGCACCGGCAGAAAGCGCGGCCGCCATAATCATAAGACTAAGGAATATTTTTTTCATGGAACTGAAATGAAGAGGTTTTGCTTTACGCTGCAAAATTATCACCGTTCGCCGGCGTCGGCTTGTCGCCTTTTTCAAAACTTTTGCCTCTGCCGTCACAGAGGTTTGCATATTTGTTCAAATATTTGCCCGTGCGTTCAAACAGCTCAAAATCACACCCCGTAGTCTCACCTGAAAATGAAAAAATAAATAAATTTGCAATATAAATCTAAAATCAAGCCATGAAATTTCATCTGCCGTCAATCATCGTTGTTTGTCTTGCGACACTCTGTGCCTGTTCGCGCCCGTCTGAAGACAGGCTGACCGAGACGTCGCCGGTAAAAAGCGATAATATATCAAACCAGTTTGTCTATGACATAGCCGAAGACTCGACGGGTCAGATATGGATAGGAACATTCCGCGGCTTAAACCGCTATAACTCGCGCGAGTTCTACCAGTATTTCGAGGGCGAGGACTCGCTGTCGCTGCCCAACAACCAGGTGCGCGATATTCTTGTCGCACGCGATGGCCGTGTTTATGTGGCTACGGTGGCCGGCGTGAGTCTGCATACCGACCGCGACAACTTCCGCAATCTGCCCCTCGGCGAAAAATATATGGTGTTAGGTCTGGCCGAGATGACCGACTCGACGGTCATAGCTCTGACGACCAACGGCCTGCTGGCCTATCATCCCGGCTCCGACACGACCGAGCGGCTTGCCGACAACGCCTGTCCCGGTTCTATATATAATATGAAACTTCATGTCACCGACCGCGACGAACTGTGGGTTGTAGGCGAAAATTCATTGCGCCGCTACGATATGACCTCGCGACAGCCGGCCGACTCGGTGCCGACGGGTTTCTTCGTCTCTAACTCATCTCTCGTCAATGGCGGCGAGCTGTGGCTCGGCGGATACATGCTCAGGCGCTTCGATACACATAAACGCAGATTCGTGTCTCTGCCCGAGGCAATAGCGTCTCACCCCGTGCTGTCGAAATCGGCTGTCGAGATTATTCACCCATACGGCGACGGCATACTGATACAGAGTTCGGGTGACGGCATGTTTTATTATGACAGAGACAAGGAAACGGTGACGGCCCAGGGCGAAACAGGCTTTCCGGTCAACGTGCCTGACTTCAAGATAAAGACAATGTTTACCGATTCGCGGCAGAATCTTTGGTTCGGCGGTCACGATCAGGGCATTGCCGTGCATTATCATTATACCGAACGCTTCAACCGCAACAAATATGTGAGCAACGCCCTCGCCGGACAGTCGGTCGTCTCGACGGCCATAGACCGCGACAACAACCTGTGGATGGCCACACGCCACGGCGGGGTCTATGTCTATGACGACAAGGCCGGCCGCATCAGCCACATGCCCTTCTCTTATTTCTCCTCGGCCAAAAACATCTATGACGAAGCAATCAAGAATATATTCATCGACTCTGACAACCGTGTGTGGCTCACGCTGACGTCAGGCGAGATTCTTCAGGGGCGCTACGCCGGCGGCAGACTCAGCATCGAACAGCGTTTCATGGCGTGGGGCATAATGTCGATTACCGAGGACTCAAACGGTACGATATGGCTCGGCAGCGGTTCGCCCTACGTCTACTATATGCGCCGTGGCGACAGGCAGTTTACTCATCTTCAGGTCTTTGACTCAGGTTTCTGTTTTATTCCAGGTCTGATACAATACGACGACAGCCATATCCTCGCTGCGGCTTTCGGCAATCCGATAAAGCTCATAGATGTCAACACAATGGAAATCAGTCCGCTCCCCGATAATGGCAAAGATATAAATTCGGTTCTGAGGCTGAAAAATTTCATACCCACCGATGTCTATCGTGCGCCCGACGGCACATTGTGGATAGGAACCGTTTCAAATGGCCTGCTGAAATATAATCCGGCCGATTCGTCCTATACCGCCGTTCCCGGCGCGGCTTGCGCCGACATCTCGGCGATACGCCCCGATGGCGACGGCTCGCTATGGATAAGCACCCTCTACGGCCTGAGCCGGTATACACCTGACAAAGGCACATTCGAGCATTTCTTTGACAATGACGGCACCGGCGGCAACCAGTTCTACGACCGCTCCGCGGCGGTCGACACGGCGGGCAACATCTACTTCGGCGGCACCCACGGCGTCACATCGTTCAATCCGCGCGAACTCTCGAAGCATGTCAAGGCTCGCCTTCTCTTTCAGGACCTTATGGTCCATAACAATCCCGTGCGGCCCGGCGGCGACAAGATTGACCGCGACATGTCGCTGGCGCCTGATGTCCGCCTCGATTACGAGAGCAACAGTTTCGGCATCTCGTTTGTGGCGGTCGACTACTGCGAGAATCCCCGCGTGGCCTACCGCTATATGCTCGAAGGCATAGACAAAGGCTGGGTCGAGGCGTCCGGCTCTCACGAGGCTTACTACGCCAACGTGCCTGCGGGCAACTACATCTTCCGTGTCGGCATTCTCGGCGACGACAGCTCGGAGATAAGCCTCAGGGTTTTCATCGAGAGACCGAAGTGGCTGTCGTGGTGGGCGATATGCATCTATTGCCTCCTTGTCGCCGGCATAGTCGGCGTGCTCGTGATGACTTCGATGAAGATACGCGCCGAACGCCACGCCGTCAACAAAGCCCGGCGCGAGAAAGAGCGCGAGCGCCACATCAACGACATGAACATGCGCTTTTTCGCCAATATATCGCACGAGTTCCGCACGCCTCTGACAATGATTTCGGGTCCGATAAAGCAACTTGTCGGCGCCGAAGGCATGTCAGCCGAAAACCGGCACCTGCTGTCGATTGCCGACACCAACGTCAGACGTATGCTCAATCTCGTCAACCAGCTGCTTGACTTCAACAAACTCGAGAACGACACACTGCCCCTCGAGGTCGAACGCATCGACATCGCGGCGATGCTGCGCCGGATTTCCGACACGTTCGCCAATCACGCCGCCGGCAAGGAGATAAACTTTGTCATCAACGGCATGGAAGAAAACTGTTTTGCCACCGCCGACGCCGACAAGATAATGAAGATTTACTATAATCTGCTTTCCAACGCCTTGAAATTCACACCGCGCGGCGGCTCGATCACAGTCGGACTCGACACCGTCGACGACCCCGGGCTCGGCAGCTCACTGAAGATATATGTGCGCAACACGGGCCAGCGCATCCTGTCTGACAAACTCGAGAAAATCTTCGAACGCTACTATCAGCTCGACGGCAACACCTCGGGCGGCAGCTATAACTGCGGCACCGGCATAGGCCTGTACTATGCACGGGCTCTTGCACGCCTGCATCACGGCAGCCTCAAGGCCGTCGACAATCCGTCGTTCGAAGGAGCAGAGTTCGTGCTTATAATCCCGGCCGCTCAGGAAGCCTATGCGTCAGACGTACATAAGACCACGCCATCCCAGCCTGTCGCCTATCCTCTGACACCCGAAAACCGCGAAATAAACGACCGGGACAGCGACGAAGAGTCAAAACCGACCGTACTCGTCGTCGACGACGACATCCAGGTCGCCGAGTATATGCGTTCGCTGCTGTCGCCCAACTATAAAGTAGTGACACGCTTCGACGCCACCAGCGCCCTCGAATGGCTCAACGAGAACATCCCCGCCCTGATAATAAGCGACGTCGTCATGCCCGGCACCGACGGCTACGAATTGTGCCGTACCATTAAGCATGACCTCCGTTTCAGCCATATCCCCGTGATACTTCTCACGGCCAAAGCCACTCCCGAGAACCAGGTCGAAGGCCTCGAAGCCGAGGCCGACGCCTATATCACCAAGCCATTCGACCCGGCGGTGCTC
The DNA here is from genome assembly GCA_902493335.1 of uncultured Porphyromonadaceae bacterium. Classification (GTDB taxonomy): domain Bacteria; phylum Bacteroidota; class Bacteroidia; order Bacteroidales; family Muribaculaceae; genus CAG-873. Next base: position 29,090 of record CABUPJ010000018.1, on the reverse strand, counting down.
ACGTCACAGATAGGTTCGCTGCTGCGCAACCGCGAGCGCGCCCGCCGCATGATTACCGCCGTGACGACAGTCGAAGACGTCGACCAGGACGTCATCTCGCCCCAGGACAGCGCCTTCCTCAAAGACCTCTACGGTCTGATGGAAAAAGAGCTGACAAACACCGAGATAGACGTCAACGAGATAGCCCGGCTGATGAACATGTCGCGCACTAAATTCTACTACAAGGTCAAAGGCCTCACCGGCGAGCCGCCCTCGGTCTTCTTCAAGACCTACAAGCTCAACCGAGCCGCCGAACTGATTAAAGAACACCGCTATACCTTGTCGGAGATCTCAGACATGACCGGCTTCTCGTCGCTGAGCCACTTCTCGCGCAGCTTCAAAAAACAATTCGGCACCAACCCCAGCTCATTTGAAGTCTGATTGTTATTTGCTTTGATTTTACTACTTTTGTGTGACAAATCACACCGCGCGAGGATGCGGTCAGCGAGGCGATACGTTGTGATTTGCTTTGATTTTATTATTTTTGTGTGATAAATCACACCACCAGCAACGGAACGGTTTGAGGACTTTATGTTGTGATTTGCCTTGATTTTACTATTTTTGTGTGATAAATCACACCATCACCAGAGTATACATTTATTGGCGAGTTGTTGTGATTTGCCTTGATTTTACTATTTTTGTGTGATAAATCACACCGATTTTGCCAATCCTGCGAAGCGATACGCTGTTGTGATTTGCCTTGATTTTACTATTTTTGTGTGATAAATCACACCTACCATATGCGGCAAGTACCGAAGAAAGGGGTTGTGATTTGCCTTGATTTTACTATTTTTGTGTGATAAATCACACCGGGGGAGGTCATCAATCTGGTCAGACTCCGTTGTGATTTGCCTTGATTTTACTATTTTTGTGTGATAAATCACACCTAACACTACGAGGGGAATCTTTAGGGACAGTTGTGATTTGCCTTGATTTTACTATTTTTGTGTGATAAATCACACCATGATGCGTGAACAGATGGCATGGAATACGTTGTGATTTGCCTTGATTTTACTATTTTTGTGTGATAAATCACACCATCGTCAAGCTGACTGTCCTTATATAATTCGTTGTGATTTGCCTTGATTTTACTATTTTTGTGTGATAAATCACACCATCACCAGAGTATACATTTATTGGCGAGTTGTTGTGATTTGCCTTGATTTTACTATTTTTGTGTGATAAATCACACCAGATTCCAAAAGTTCTACAGGTTTAGAATTGTTGTGATTTGCCTTGATTTTACTATTTTTGTGTGATAAATCACACCACGCTGTTGTAAAACTCATTCCAAAAAGAAGTTGTGATTTGCCTTGATTTTACTATTTTTGTGTGATAAATCACACCCATTTAGAATAATTGTCAAATCGAATAACTGTTGTGATTTGCCTTGATTTTACTATTTTTGTGTGATAAATCACACCGTCGTGCATGATTGTCCCTCCCGATTCTATGTTGTGATTTGCCTTGATTTTACTATTTTTGTGTGATAAATCACACCACAACCGCTGTACAATCTTGATGTACAGCAAATTGAACCAAACATTAGAAACATAAAAAGTCAGAGAAAAAACATCTCTGACTTTTTATGTTCTATAGTTTTGAAGTTGTGGTAAAGTCGTTTTATCAAAAAAATTCAAGTTGGATAGCTTCCGGCATAGGGGGCGTCTTCTTCAATCCTTCAAATAACATAATCTCATTAAACTGTTTTTCTGTTATGGTAATTATGCATACTTTTCCTTCTTCAGGAAGAAATTTCTTTATTCTGTCAATATGCACTTTAGTATTCTCGCGAGACGGGCAATTGCGCACATATATAGAGAACTGAAACATTGAGAAACCATCCTGGATAAGAAGTTTTCGGAATTCAGAATAGCGTTTTCGTTGCTGTTTGGTATCGTTGGGCAAATCAAACATGACCAATATCCACATAAGTTGATAAGAGCTTATTCGACGATATGAGATAAAATCTGTCGGCATATGATGTCAATATCCTAAATCTCTATTTCGGGATAGAGGAGTTTCCTTGTCTCTCCAAGATAGCATTTCGCAAGCGAAGCACTGGTCATAGAAGCGGCAATCATTAATGGCCGAGAGAGTTTTCCCATCCTGACATCTATGGCAGGTATTGTCAGCAGATGTCTTTTGGTCTCATTTGAGATTTCGGGCGGCAGATGATGTTTGTGAATGATGTCTAAAACCAGCAGGTCGACATATGGTCTGTATGGTTCCATAATGTCATCTGCAAGGCAATAGGCATTATATTTATTGGAATGATGGATGCCGAGAGTCGGAATGAGCCCGCTTGCCACAAGACTTCGGGCGATAACGGCTCTAAGAATGCTATAACCATAGTTAAGCAGCCCGTTAGGGTCATCTCCTTCTTGCCTTCTAACGAAATCCGAGTCTTCTCCGAATAGATTTTTCCAATAATAGGCGGCTGCCCTCCCTTCAAGATTTTCGGAGTCTCCGCTCCTGACCTGTGAAGCCCAGGCAAGCATATTGCCAATTTCCATATCATTGGCTTTTTTTAGGACAGCAGCCTGATTGCGTATCTTCATAGTGACGGTCTGTTGCCACAATTGCTTTTTGAGAGGTAAGGACGCTGAGATCTGAGCGTCAAATCTTTCGGATTGCAGTGTATTTCCTTCAAGGGGCAGCATCAGCCCTGAAGGCATATGTTTGCCGTCACATATAATCACGGCTACCTTGTTTTCCAACAATGTAGACATAAGGCAGGATGTCAGTGTGACTTGTTCGCTCTCTATCACGACAACGCCTATATCTTCGATAGGACGCGAATATTCGCACGGCTCGCCTGTCTCACGATTGTCAGTGCGGATAATGAGCTGTCGTTGCCTGCAAGAGAGGTACGCACGATTGCTAAAACACAGTACTTTCTTTATCATCGGAGAGATTATTTAATTTGCCAAGTATCGATACTGTCACTTTTCGGGGATGCAGAGCCGTTAATGCTGAAATTGATGAGACAATGTAGTATTGTTTGATTTCTTTATCTCCTTCTTCATTTTTTGCTGTGGTATTTGTCTGAAATTTAAAACAATATTCTCCTGCCCTTAATTTCCAGACTCTATAGAGATGGCGATTGATGGCGCGAATGTCATTAGATGCGACAGCGTCAGACCACTCATCGTCTGACATGCCGAGTACTACCATTTCATTGCGTTGGAGCGACATGACAAACTCACTGCCGTCGGGTGGTAAAGTGCCGGCTATTTCTTCAAAACATCCGGCCTCTGCGCCGGCAAAGAGCATGCTCCACGCTTCAGCCGGATTCTTGATTATGGCAGGCAGACCGGCTTTTTTCCTCTTGACACAGTCCCAGAAACTCACCACTGACTCCACAATTTTGCCATCGTGATCTTTATATAGAGCCAGATGGTGATTGTTGCGTTTCTGGGCATAACCGATTGTTTCGCCCGATTCGTTTTTGCGTACACCTGCGAGAGTCGATTGATTTAATCCCGACATCAGTCTGATGGTTCTGATCTTATGTTTGCCAGCCTTGTCGGAATACAACGGTCGTTCGGCAAGGCTTTTCACGAATTCCTTATCCGAGTTATCTACTTCGGCAAATCGTTCCCCGACGATTCTACGGATATGCGGGTCAACGATATAGCTCACATCTTTATATGTGATAGATTCCAAAGGATATTTCACGACAATCTCTTCGCGGTAACATCTCACGTTTTCTATCGATCTGCCGTTGATTGCCAGATTATCTTTTTTCAACGCCTTTATGGTCTTGCCGACATCTCCGTCGTTCTCCTGTAACCGTGATGCAAGCTGCCGCCGAATTTCGCTGTTTTTAACAAGTACTAAATTCTGAAGGGCGTATTTCAATTTCTTCTCGCCGTCGTCAACTTTTATCTTTCCATAAATGGTCTCTTTATGTAATGGCGCGCGAGGTATCGTAATGCCGGTCTGAACGCATATCCGTCTGCCGTTTTTACGGATATAACGTTTTCCGGGAGTCGTGAGCTTTTTGCCTGATTTATATGAAACGGCTACTGTCTCGAGTGCTTCAATCACTTTCCGACGGTCGATATGGGGCCTTTCAGCAGCCCATTTGTCAAGTCCGGCCCACTTTTCGCCTTTATCATTGTCTGACTGAGCATTCAGGGTGTTGAGTCGCTGTATGTATGCCTGTCGCGTCAGTGCCACAACCAATGCGTCAAGTGCGTGATGTCTGTGGTCCTTGCGTTTTGACCAGTCTTTGATACGAATATCTTTATGCTTCTGGCCATGTGTCTCATATTCGATTTCTTCTGTCAGACCTGCTGCCTCATACCGGGGAAGGTTGATGTCGTGCAGTATCGTATCATATCCCCACGCATGTCTGAAAAAGTCTGTTACCATCCCCGATGATGCATAAACATTACGCACAGCTACGGATAAGATTTCCATGGATTTACGGGATATATATTGCGTCTCTCGCAAATCTCTTTCGATGAAATCGTCGGGAATATCAGCGGCAGACATCCTCAGCCGGTCGCGCTTGGTGCGTGATATCTTGTTGGCTTTATATAACTCTTCTATACGGTCAATATATGAATTGAATTCTTGCTCGCTTCTCGATTTCATATAATCGAAAGCGGTCTGTGAACCTTTGGCAGCATTGCACTCGCGGCAGGCGCATACCTTATTGGCAAGACTGTCATCAAATAATCTTGAACGGGGGATGATATGCTCTATGTCGTATCCATGACCTTCGATAAACTGATAAGGCGTGACCGGGCGTCCACAATACATGCATTTGTTGCCGGTTTCCTTAAGCATTTTCATTTTTTGGATACGTCGGCGCGTCGGCCGGATATTCAATTCTTCAATTTCTCCTTCGAGAACCTTATTCTCACGCTCGTTTTTAGAGATATTCCGAGACATTTTCTCACGCCCTTCCTTGTCCCGCTTGAGTTCTCTCGCCAGCTCCACGCGCACTTCGTCGATACCACCATATTCGTCTATAATAGCATTGACTACGTTGACGGTCTGGTTGAGAATCTTTTCTACCACGGGCTGCCTGAGCTCTCCTTTCTGCAACGGCATAAGGTGATGCTGTAGTTCCCGGTCTTCGTTCTCTCTCCTGGTTATGCTTTTACTATGGTTTACGCCAAGCATGGCACACGCATCACTATACATCATGCCTCTCCTGAGCAAAGGAAGCAGTCTACGGATAAATTTCGCGGATTTATTTGCATATCCAGCCTTGACAAAATCCAAAGCATACAGACGCTCAAGCGTTTCTGTGTCACTGATGCCGAATTTATCCGAAAGTGTCTTAAACAGCTCGTCTTTGTCATTGATTGAATACAACGTATGCCAGAGCATATAAAGCGGCTGGTTGATATACTGAGGATCAATGCGGGCGATAATCTCTCCTGTCGCAGTATCAACATCAGGACTGGAAGATGGTATCACTTCGGAAATCTCAAATCTCAAAAGTTTTTCCTTATCAGGATGATTGCCAAGAGCATTGGCAATCTGACATCGGGTAGTATTACCCTGAATACCCTTTCCGAGAGCTTTGTCTGATCTGAAACCGTTCTCGGATGTCAGGCCCAATATTTTGAGAAGGTCTTTTTCTGTAAATTTCTCATGTGTATTGAGAAAATCAAAGATACGTTCGCGCTCTTCATCGTTAATGCGATATTCAGGCATTGATTTGCGCACTTCTCTTTGAGCAGAGGTAAAATCATCGAACAGTGAAGGCGTCGAATCAATTTTATGGTTTTGCCGGCGGGCATTGACGAGCTTTATATTGTTGACCGCCTCATATATCCGGCACATCTGTGCCAAGGGCGACGTGCGGGGAGTGACTTTAGGCCCGCTTTCTACTTTCTTCCCGGCTTTGTTGAGAAATTGACGCCGCTCAAACTGACAGAACGAAACAAGATTCTTACAGGATTTAAGAGGCCGCTGATAGAAAATCACCTGTTTGATGGCCTTCTTATTTTCTTCGGTAAGTACTTCAGGATAGAACTCACTCTGTACCATAAGTATTCTATCTACCTCTTCTTCATAAGCCTGGCGCGGACAAACCTGTTCTTTTATGCGGTATGTATAAGATTTTTTACCGTTGCGGCTGATGATTTCAGATTCTTTCAACCTGCTGTAAAAATATTGTCCGACGGTTTTACCTGTACTTTTTATCTCGTCATACCGCTCATTTATCTTACTGACATATTCAGTCTGTCCGGAATCTGCTATATCTGATTTGGCATGTTTATAACCACGCCTGTGGCTGATGTGTAGTAATACGGCGGCAAGTTGTTCCAGCGGCAGCTTCATCCCTGGAGTGGCGGCGTCTGACCGCGTTTTCCATACTTCCAGAGGGTTTGCTGTCGAAACTTTAATGTCAGACCTGATAATTCCTGTTTCGCGCAATAGCTCTACAAGCTGCTCTCGATGCAACTGGAATCTGTCGATATTCCGTCTCAACTGACGGCAGCGCGTACGTTCGGCGCACGGGCTCTCGCCTTTCCCCTTTGAGAAATCCGATGCCGCATTGTCGATGCTATAGGGGATGATGCGGCTGCCCATGCCTAAAATTGATTCAGGTCTGTTATTATCATCTGTTTCAATTAAAGCCCAGCCGATAGAGGTTGGCCCGAGATCAAGTCCAAGAACTTTCATGGTAAAGATTGATAATATTGGTATATAAACAACTGTCTGTTAATCGCTTCCACTTTTATATAACGACGTTTTGACTGACGGTTAAAAACTGGAAGATATGATTTTTTATATTTATTCCCAAAAATAAAAAATAAATTTGTATTTTTTGTCATTTTCATATATCTTTGTGAAGTAAAATCAACGCAAATCACAATAAGGATTATTCCGTTGTGAAAACATCTGGAGAGGGAGAGCCTGAGGTTTTCTCTCTCGTCTTTTTGTAAGCGACCGATTATCGTAAAAACAGCGGCTTGATAACACGGGGGCTACAATCTCCGGAGTGTTTATAACGTCTATCGCATGGAGCTCTGATGTATGGTCGGTAGTGTTCATTTATATAAAATCACAGCTTTGTGTCATTCACATTAGAAGGCACAAAGCTGTGATCTAAGTATGTAGGATAAATAGGTTATTTTGAACTCTGACGTATCTTGGCGAAATAGCGTTCGAGGAATTCATTCTGGGCCATATTGGGTGCGGTGCCGAGACTGAAGCCCTCATGCATATACATCACCGAAGGGGTCTTCTCGCTGAAAACCGGCCAATATGGCAGAGCCGTGGCATTGGGATTGCCGGTCTTGATGAAGTTGATCCAATAGCGTTCCATGATCTGCGCCATGTGTATGTCGGTCTCGGTCATCTTGCCGCCGAAGTTGAAGCCATAGATAAAGGGCATCTCGGCGACGTGGGTGGCGCCGCGTGTGCCGCGCATGAGGGTGTTTTCCGAAAGCTGGTCGAAGTAGTAGAAATAGACGGGATGCTTGCCTGTGCGCGTCTGAAGTGTCGCCCAGGCCCATGACGGCCATCCGAAAGCGACGTCACGGAAGACGTCGCGCTGTGCCTGCAGGGCCTCACTGTCGTTTGTGGCGGGATATGCTTTCATGAAACCCTCGCGGTCGTCAGGAAAATTAAGCTCTATCATCCTGTTATAGGCGTCGAGCCCCGCGCCGTGGACAAAAAGGCTGCCTTCGTCTGAGTTATAGCCGACGATGAGGTCGACATCGTTGTAGTCGCCTTTGAGATAAGCCTCATAGGTGTCGCCTGTGATGACATAACCGTCGACCGATGGCCAGTATTTGTCAAACTGGGTCTTGGCAAGTATGGCTTCGGCGGGAAGGCGACGCATCTGTTTGAGATTCTTGCAGCCGAGCGCTTTCTGAAATTCGAGGCCGATGCTGCGGGCATATGTGGCGTCCTGGGCCGAGCCGCAGACCGAGACTGCGCTTGTCCTTATCGGCAGAAGGTTGCCGCCGCTCTCGCAGATGGCGCGTCGGAACAGACCCTTGCACAGAGGCGACGCGCAGAGTATGCTCACCGAGATGCCGCCGGCAGATTCGCCGCAGATTGTCACATTGTCGGGGTCGCCGCCGAAGCGTGAAATGTTGTCGTGAATCCATTGCAGTGCCATAATCTGATCCATCAGGCCATAGTTGCCGGCGATACCGTGCTCTGATTCTTTGGCCGCTTCGGGATGGGCCATGAAGCCGAATGCTCCCAGACGGTAGGCTATGCTGCAATAGACGATGCCGTTGTTGACAAAACTGTCCTGAGTGCCGCTGTAAGATCCGGTGAAAAAAGCGCCGCCATGGATGTTGACAAAGACGGGCAGGCGTTCGGACGCGTCTTTGGCCGGCGTCGACACACTGAGATAAAGGCAGTCTTCGCTCATAGGCAGAGCATTGCCGCTTTGATTGGGATCTGTGATCTGCATCGGACGGTCGCCCCAGTTTTCAGCTTTATAGACACCTTGCCATGCGGCTTTCCTGACAGGCGCATGCCAGCGCAGGTCGCCGACGGGCTTCTCGGCATAAGGAATGGCTTTGTAGAGAGCATAGCCGTTGTGGAGCTCGCCCTCGATTTCGCCCTGTTCACACACCGTGCGAAGAATCTGGGCGTTGATGGCGACAGCCGAGACAGCTATCGCCGACAGTAGGGTCAGTAATCGTTTCATAGGTATAAAAAGGGATTTAACACGCCTGCAAAAATAGAAAACCCCGTCCACACCCGTTTGACCGTGTGGTGAATATATTTTCCCCTGCGTTCAAAAATGGTATTGATTCTGATATTTGCCGGTTTTTAGAATAAAAATCATTTCTTTGCTCTCGGTGGCGTATAGCCGACAGCTTTAATGCCGAGAGTTGAGAATTTTTCTTTGAAGCTGTCGTCTAAGACTGTCTGACGGCCATCGTATAAGTAGGTATACGGGTGGTCTTCATAGAAGTATTCGAGGACGATTACCGAGTCCTCGGTTACGATGCCCCAAAATCTGTTGTCTACGCGGTCATCGAAGAAACGCAGTATTCTGCTCGGATCGATGTGTGGCCCAATGAGCTGATATTTAAGCGTATCGCCTGTGTTGATAAATTCATAGCTTTTCTTTGGCGAATCATCGCAATCATATATATAACATAATATCAGCGGCTCTACTTCTGCGCTGTCGGGATTGTCGTAGACTAATACACCGTTTGGCAAACCTCCTCCGTAAATAGTTGATAGATTACCAAATTCCGTTTCAACGTAAAAGCTTGCTACCCTGACACTGTCGAGTATATTGCCGGCCGTGTCTTTGGCTACAGGTGGCGTCTGAATAAAGAAGGATGAATTCCATTTTTTGCCACGTCTGACGGTGCATGCCACGAAATCGTCGACCACAGGTTTTATCATCTTCGTGAAACTGTCGCGCTCGTCCCATTCGTAGATAGGTAGCTGAGCCTCAAAGAGTATCGTGTCTTTAAGCTTAGGGAAAGAGTCTTCTCCATCAGCCTTTATATAAAACTCGCCATTCAAAATACCGCGTTCGCTATAAAAACGGTTCTGACTGAAGCCAATCAGACAAACTCCGATAACAGCAATATAAATCAATAAATATCTCATGGCTCAGGGTGTAATTGATTTCGATTTAGCCAAACGATATCACCCTCAACTCTGACGTTCAGTTTGAGCGTCTCGTCAGGCTGATAAATTATGATTTCATTTTCTTGCAAAGCTTCCATGCGCAAAGGTAAGTATTATTCTCTGACAAACAGTAAACTTATCTTGAAAATGTCCGGCTATAATCACGTTGTTATTCCTGCGACTTGGCTTTGCTTATTGTCACAAGCCAGACGCCGGAGAATATAAGAACAATCGCGAGAGCCTTGAGCGGAGTGAACGTGTCGAGGCCGAGGCACACACCTGTAATCGTGGCTACGACGGGCTGCACGTAGTTATACATACCCACCAGCGTAGGCCGCAACCGCTTCTGACCGATCATTATGCAGATATAGGCGAGGAAGGTGCCGCATATCACCACGTATGTTATGCCGCACCATTCCATCCGGGAGACAGCGCTCCAGTCGGTCGCTCCGAGCCAATGTATGCTTGCCGGCAGCGCCACGACTGCGGCAGACAGAAACATCCATTTCATCAGCGTCACCAGGCTATATTTACGTATAAAATTGCGGTACAGCGTCAGATAAAGCGCATAACTCAGCTGCGCCAACAGCACAATCACATCGCCCAACGCCGGATTTGAGCCGCGCGCCTGTGCGCCGCTGCTCGCAATCAGGATAATCGCGCCGGCGGCGCCGAGGACTATGCCACCCGCCTTCTTCGGGGTGATGGGCTCGCGAAGAATCAGCCACGCGAGCAGCATCACCCACATCGGCATCGTCGTAGTGACCAGCGAGGCTTCGCCAGGCGATGTCAGACTCACACCCACAATGAAGAATCCCTGGTTTAAAAGCACGCCAAGCATTCCGGCGCCTGCGAGCCGGAGGATGTCGCCCAACGGCACATGTTCGCGAGGCAGAAACAGAGAGGTGAGCCAGAAAAGCGCGGCGGCGCCCGCCACCCTGAAATCAACCATAACCATCGGGGCCACAACGCCCACGGCAAAAACCATCTTGGCAACCGGCGACATAAGTCCCCACATAACATTGGCCCCCAGCATGGCGAGGTGCCCCTTAGCCTTACTCATTTCCATCCTTTGCGAATTAACTTCATCTAAAATATTCCGACTGCAAAATTACAAAATCCTCCGCAACCCTGCGCCGCAATAACGCGACTTCGGCTTACAAAGCATTGTCAATGCAGCCCTAATTTGCTATACGTAATTTTGCTGTGTAACAACTATTGATTAATTTTGCATTGTCAAATTCTGTGACAAGACACAGAATTCGACAATGACATGATTATAGAAAGACCTCTTTACCTTAAACAACTAATCGCCTTGCGCCATAACGGAATGATTAAAATCGTCACCGGAATCCGCCGTTGTGGCAAGTCGTTCCTGCTTTCCACTCTATATGCCGGATGGCTTAAGGAGCACGGCGTGGACAATGACCACATCATTGACATAAATCTTGAAGACAGGAGAAACAAGGCGTTGCGGGACCCGGACAATCTGCTTGCATTCATCGATTCAAGAATCAAAGACAATGAAATGCACTATGTAATGATTGACGAGATTCAGCTCGTCCCGGAATTTGAAGACGTACTTAACAGTTATCTCAATATGCCCAATGTCGATGTGTATGTTACAGGTAGCAACGCACGTTTTCTTTCAAGTAATGTACGGACAGAATTTGCCGGACGTGGCGACGAAGTAAGACTCCATCCACTTAGTTTTAGTGAGTTCAGTTCAGCAAGAGGTGATGATAAGACTTTAAATCTACGTGAATATATGATTTTTGGCGGCATGCCTCAGGTTGTGCTTAGAAATACCGAAAAAGAAAAGTCTGAAGTATTGAAAGCCTTGTTTCAGCGTACATATATTCGAGATATAGTAGAACGCTATAATATAAAGAACGTCGAAGAGCTTGATGAGCTACTTGATATCCTGGCATCGACTATAGGCGGTCTTACAAATCCCACTAAACTATCCAATACCTTTGAAAGCGTGAAGCATAAAAAGGTTAACCGCATGACCATAACTTCATATCTGAACTATCTTTGCGAATCTTATTTGATTGAGAAATCATGCCGATATGACATTAAAGGTAAAAGATATATCGACAGTCCATACAAATACTACTTTGTCGACAGTGGCCTTCGAAATGCAAGGTTGAATTTTCGGCAGATAGAATTTACTCACCTCCTTGAAAATATTATCTATAACGAGCTGCTTATCCGGGGATTCAATGTCGACGTCGGTGTCGTTTCCAAGCAAGTGAGGGATGATGACGGGAACCGTATACGCAGGTACTACGAAGTTGATTTTGTCTGCAATCAAGGCAGCCGGCGCTACTATATTCAGTCAGCATACAGAATGATTGACGAAGAAAAAGTCAGACAAGAGGAAACCTCATTGAGAAGCATAGATGATTCATTCAAAAAAATCATAATCCTTGGCGAATCAACCCCGGTCATCCGAAACGAATCGGGAATAACAATCATAAGCATCTACGACTTTCTTCTCAATGAGAATTCTTTGGAATTATGATAATGAATACCCCGGGGTGATGCTTTCGCCGCCCGGGGTATGAGAACACTGAAGAGAAGATTATTTCTTTTTGTCGTCTTTATTGTCTTCTTTTTCATCGTCCGACACTTTCACGTCGGGACGATCGTCGATGTAATCATGGGTCTTGAGGTATTCCTCATAAAGATCCAGGATTGTCGAGGGGTTGTCTCGAAGTTCGTTGCAGTGAGCTTTCGCGTCGGGACTGTCACCATAATATTCTTTCAGCATTTTGTGGAATTCTGGAGCGGCATCTTTCATGTAATGATAGAGCAGAGCGAAGCTCACAGAGCCGTTGGAGAAGAGCATAAACGCCCCTTTGGCGCCCTCGAAATATACGCTTACCACAGGGACGAGGCGGCTGATGGAGTTTCGGCCACCGGAGGTTTCCCATACTTCATATTTGATTATACTGCCGGCCGGACGCCTGTCCCACAGCCATATAAATCCGCGGGTATAATTCTTGGCCTTGAACATGCGCGGAGCGTTCACCGGCATGGATACCATCGTGTTGGGCGCAATATTGCTGTCGAACCATCGTATCTCGCTGACTTCATCGGCAGAGTAGCGTGTTCTCTTGCTGTCGGGGTCCTCGCTGATGTTGATGTATTGCAGCAGCGTGCCCGATTTCGAGAACAGGTTTTTAGCTATCGTCTTGGCGTCGTTGTGGAGATAGCCGTAGATGGTATCGCCGTTCATTTTCACTATGCGCACATAGTTGTCGGGGTATTCCCGTCCCAGAAGATACTTGAGTCGCGATTCGAGCCCGGTGTCGCCACCTGATATTTCGGCTAATTTTGTGGCGAATTTATCGGGCTTCATATCGTAGGGATTCTTCAGATTGTATGTCTTGCCGTCGTGAGCCACTATCAGTTTACGGTCATCGTAGAACCATAGACCGCCGTCGGGCCGGATGCGATAACCGCCTCCGGAATAAAAGTAAGCGGTGGATTGCGCCGTTTTGTCCAGAAGCGCGCACCATCCGTATTTTGGCACGAATACGAAGGTATAGCGACTGTCTGGCCGTGTCGGCAGCCACATGACCACAGAGTCGACCTTGGTCCAAGGAATCTCCCCCGCCTTTTTCTGATTTTTGGTATAGGCGTTTTCCACTCTCTGGAGGGCATCGGTTTTGTGCGGCATCGATAGCTTTGTCAGGCCGCTGTATTGATTCGTTGTGCCGTCCTTAAGGTAAACTATGGCATCTGCCAGTTGATAGATTTTAGCAGCATCTGCGATGGGAGCGCACAGGGCCAATGCAAGAAGCAGCCCTACGGTGGCTAATTTTCTGAACATATCTGTGATTTTAAGTTTCCCCAAAATTACGGTATCTGTTTCATTTGTCGTGGGACAAATGTCCCGCCAGTGCGCGGATGCGTTGGAACTGCCGACGCGAAATACACAAGTAGGAAGCCAGCTCCTGCAACGGCACAAGAGACAGGAGGTCAGGCACGCGCCCTTTGAGTTTCAGATACCGCTCTTCGGGCGTAAATCTGTGCATGTCGATATAACGGCCATATGCCTCCTTAAGAAGCAGCTTTGCTGTCCGGCCGATATATTCCGAATCAACTTTATCGAGATAGGCTCTCAGCTCATCAACCGGCACCCTCAGCACTTCTGAATCGACACCGGAGACTATAGATGTAGGCGATGGCTGTGAATTCAGGAAAGAGTAAACATAATCGGCCACTATATCACCTGCGAACGAGAAGCCGGTGGTGCATTCTTCGCCATTGTTATCGATGACCGAAAATTTGAAATATCCCGACCGCACGACAGCGACATATCGGCAGAGCGACCCTTCATCCACAAATGATTGCCCTTTGCTGTAGGTCGCGGCCGTCCCGTTTGCGAGACAATAATTGGAGATGGGCGCCAGTTCGGGACACACCATAAAATCGTTGAGTCGGGCCATTATTTTTTTTGTGGTAAAGATAGTGAAAAAGATAATCGAACTCCGTTCAATATCCAAAAAACTTTCGTCCACAATATTTCGATTACCTTTGGTGGCACCTCAAAAGATGGCCTTAAAAACATCCCTTTAGCGACCTATATTCCAACTAATATAAAGGCTGCTACCGGCATTATTCTATCCCAAAAGCATACAAAAAGCGATTGACAAGCTTATTTTGTTGCTTACCAATCGCTTAATTATTAGGTTGTTTATGTCTTAAAATCGGACGCAAATATACGGCTCAATACTCATCCTCGTTGAAGAAGTCTGAGCAAATTGCAAATCAGCCTCTTAGCTCTATTTAATCTCAGTTAGACAAGCAAACTTTGCTATAAAAGGCGATAAAATGAAGAGATATAGGCGAGTCGTTAGAAATCAAAAGTTGAATCTTCATCGCCAAAAGACTCATTAGAAGGCACCTGAATACCAATTGTACCATCTGCCCGCTCTACCAAATCAAATTTAAAGACAAAGTTTGTACGATGCTTTCTTTGGAGTCGTTTTGTGGCGAGTAGATATTTTTCACCCTTAGGAGTGGTGTAGAATAATTCCAAAGATTCCTCGCCAGGAATATATGGAACTTGAAGGAACTTGGTCATTACGTCTCCGGGGGTTACGGTCCAGATTCCCTCCTGTTGATACATATAATTTTTAAAACATAATTCCAATTCGCCCTCAGTAAAATTTGTTGGTTGCAAAGTTATAGACATCAGACATAATTCCAATTTTACACAGATGGAAGTATTTTCATCTACTGTGAAATAATCGGTCTTTCCGCAGTAACGTGCCGTTGTCCCTCTTTTGTACGATTGGAGATATCTATCATCCCCAGGCTGATATGTGTCATCCAGCAGTTGTGCTAATATAGGACCTTGGTCTCCGGACCAACCACCTTCTACTCCACCATAATAAACGGGGTCGTTAAGTCTGTAGGATTGTAACCCATAGATATATGAGAATGGTGATCCGTACGTACCGTCGGGATAATTATATACAATATTCTTTGCGTTTGGATAATAGCACATACTAATTGAATAAGTGCCTCCTTTTACAAATTTGAATACAATGTCGCTAATGTCATCAAATACACCGCTTGCATAGATTGTATTTGGAACGCCTGCATCTGTTTCACTGCCCGATGTCTTTCGTGTGATTTCAACTCCTATCAGGTCCTGGCTATTTCCACTGCGGCTCTCAAAGGGTGTCTCGTCAATAACCAGATCGGTTGCAATCGCAATTGCGATTATATCGTTGCTGATTTCGGGGTCTTCAGGCATCAAAGGTTCTTCCCTAACTGATTCGGAACAAGCCACGAAAATGACAGCCAAAAGTGAGAGTAATGCTGTACTTAATAATCTAAGTTTTTTCATATTGTTACGAGCCGCGGTCATCCCCTCGTTGGCATTAGATTGGTTTATACGAGAAAAGCGTAGGAGTCTGTATCTGTTACCGTCCTACGTCCCGAGGCTTCTCGCATTGCCCTATTGAAGTCGGACGGCAACGAAGAAGCCCTACGCTTGTATATGTAACCAATGCCTCCGGCCATATTCCTCACGGAATATCATACCGAATGCAAGATATTACATATCCACGGGCATCTACCGTTGCTCAATCCCTGACTTCAATATGAATTTTGCGAGAATTCCGAGACGTCAAGAATCAGCGCGGATAAACGCTTTTCATTATGTCATGCCTCCCGCCCCTCTGCCCGCGACCGGGGCTTCAAAACGGTTTGCAATCGCAAATTTAATAAAAAATATAAGAATATAACTGTCAGGCATAAAAATTTTAACGTCTGCCTGATATACCGCGTTTGGGCTGAGTTGGTTTCAGCATCTTGTGAGCCTGCATCATGCAGCGGTAGGCGAAATGGCGGCATATCCTTTACAACCTCGTAGAAATAGATTGTCAGTGATAGAGCATCGAGGCAAACCAATCTTTCGCCTTTTGTAGTACTTCAACAAAGGTTTGTGCTGATTTTCGTATGTTGGGTGTGCAATTCATAAATTAAATTATTGAGTCAATATGCGGATTAGCGAGAGCCCTTTTATAATTTTCAAATGCCGAGGCCGGGAAGGTGTTGGCATAGCAGTAGAGACAGCCATGCGGGCAAGTGTTGTAAGCGCCGATGTCTTTTGATAGAATGCAGCCGCACGCCTTGCGTTGGCCGCTGTCGCCCCTGGCGTTATAAAGGAAGTTTTGCAAAATGGCATCATCGGTTGCAAGACGGCTGATCAGCTCCGGGTCGATGCAGCGATTGTGCTCTACTCCATATTCCCAAAGATCTATCGTTTCGGCGCACGTCGCCAGCCTGAAATTCCAATTGTCACGGTTTAACGTCGATAGGCGCGATGCAAATTCACGCATAGACTCTTCATTCCATTCACGGTAATTGATGCCGCTAAGCCTAAGATTGCGCGACACTTTTTTATACGACTCAATGTCGGCGAAACTGAAAACGAGTTTATCTGTATAGCTGACCAAAGCATCGGCGATGCGCGCGATTTTTTCAAGTAAAATATCCATATCTATTTTATCTGTAAGAATAAGCGGGTCAAAACGCCACACGACCGCTTCGGTGCCGAGAGCATCAACGAGCCTACGGAAAGTTTCTATCCGCTGCTGTAAAGGGGGAACATTTGGTTCCAGCCCTTCAGCCTCGTAATCATTAAGAGTATATTGTATATAACACCCGATTCCCCGCTCTTTAAGCGTGGATAAATAGGGTAACAGAGGCGCAGGATTTTTCGACCAGAAAACAATGAAACGGGTATTCGCAAATGAAACATAGCTATCCTGCCTCGAGAAAGGATTCCGCCACCTGACATAACCTTTTTCAAGCCTACAGAAAAACCAGTCGGTATAAAACGCCGGTATGTCTGTGGCTCTGCTTGCAGATATTATCAGAGGAGCCTGCGCCAAGACTACCGCTCCATTGTCGTTGCATATAGATATAGTTTGATGCTTCATCATGGTATAATAATTATTACGTAAAGATACGACTCAATATGTGCAATAACACGGCATATCAAGATTAAAAATATTAAAATTGGCGATATTCGTTTTCTATTATAAAGTAATAATGCTAACACATTATATCCAAACAAATGCCCCGAAATCCCCAAATTACACAAGCATATTTTGCCGTATGAAGCTATAAAACACCATTGGCCAAGAAAACAATCATTTTCTCAGCCATTGCTTATAAGATAGTTGCAATAATTTATCGCTTAGTATTCGTCCTCGTTGAAGAAGCCTTGAACATTTGATTATCAGAAGATTATACAAAACAGCTTTTTTATAGGCAAACATATTTTGCCATAATAAGCGATAAAATGCGACGCTACATTATTCACATATTCATTTGATGCCCGCTCTTATGCGGCTTAACGATTGTGGCGTTATTCCAAGAAAACGGGCTATCTCCTTTTGAGAGACTTCTCTGAAAATCTCGGGCATCTTCTCCATAAATGCTATGTATCGGTTTAGTGCTCTCGGCGAAGCCATATCCACAAGTATATCATCAGTGTGGAGAAAGATGTCGGCATAAAGGTCGCACAGGAATCCTACAAAGGAAGGTGACACCTGTGAAAGTTGCATCACGGTACTTTTAGTGATTTCGATTGCCTCACTGTTGCTTGACGATGAAATTGTGTAACGTGAGGGCTGGCCTTTCATAACGCACCATGGCGCAAGGTCGAAATCTCCCGCTGTTGCAAACCACAGTGTTATTTCCTCCGCGTTTTTAAGGGCGTATGTCCGCCACACCCCTTTGCGCAACAGGTATATCGAGTCATTTACGCTGCCTTCCGCTACGATTATATCCCCTTTGCGGAAACTGACTGTGCGGAGTGTCTCATACAGAATTTCCACACCCTCCTGACCGATATTATATTTTTGTCTTATGTCTTCTATGAATTTTTCCATGACATTGTGAATTTGTCTGAAATAAACATTATGCCTGCCAGCAATGAAGTTGTGATATCCGCAGCAGCTACCGACATCCATAGTCCTGTGTCGCCCAGCCATAAGGGCAGCACAAAGAAATAAACCACCGGCATTATTCCTCGTACAACAGTGAGCAGCAGTGCGCGGTTTAACCGTTCCACACTTGTATAGTAGCCTATCATTATTGTATTGATGCCGAAGAATACAAAATCGATTGAAAAATATGGCAGACCGTCTACCGCATATCTCCATGCAGGATTATTGCTGTCCGGAATGAATAAATCGACAACCCCATCGGAATGAAGCAGAAATATCCCCGCCATGACGAGTGCGAAACCTATCGCAAAGAAGAGTGCGTAACGCAAGGCCTGCGCGGAGCGGACAAGTTGTGAGCATCCATAATTATAACTGATAATCGGCTGGGCTGATTGTATTGTGGCATTAAATACCATGAATATTACCGGGAAGAGGTAACATACTATGCTGAAGGCAGCCACTCCGTCTGCTCCCAGACGGTACATAAAGGCATAGTTGCCCGCGATACCCATTATTGAGATAGTGATCTCGGACAGAAAGACCGACAGGCCGAGATACATCATGTAACCGATGTTGCGGAATGTACGCAAGATGTTTCCGGCGCTGATTTTCAATTTTATAAAGTGAACTGCTATATCACGCCGAAAGAGATAGAATATCATGATCAGAGCACCTACGGTCTGCCCTATGCCTGTCGCTATCGCTGCGCCGAAAAGGCCCCATCCAAACGGAAAAATAAAGATATAGTCGAGCAGGACATTTAATAATGCCCCCGCTGATAAGGCCAGCATGGGAATGTTGGGATTACTCAGCCGGACAAAGAACGGCAACGCCGTCATCAATACCATGAAAGGGAAACATAGGGCATACCAGAAAAGATATTCCGCGACTCCATCAATCAAATATTCATCCGAACCGAGAAGATAACCTGACTGGCGGGGAAAAACACACAGTATCAGCGTAAGGACACAACTTACGGCGAAGGATGCGATACATGTCTGCATAAGATTGATATTCGCGCTCTTTTTCTTGCCCCGGGCAAGATTCATGGAAGCCAGCACACCGCCTCCCATTCCAAACATCAGTCCTATTCCGCTTACGAAGGTCATTACCGGATTGTTGATATTGACGGCCGCAATGGCATCGCTCCCGACACCGCGACCGACGAAGATTCCATCGGCAACCACATAAAGGGCCGACGCCACCATTCCTAACAATGCGGGGACCAACTGCTGTACGAACAGTTTCCCCACGCCGCCATTCTTGAAATCCAACTTTGCTTTTGTCATTTCTGTGTCTGATGCGTTTTGAGACCGCAAAATTACCGCATGTAGAATTTGCCGGCAATCACAAATGGTAATAAATGGAGAATCAGAAGGAAATATTACGGCAAATGTTCCCCTTAGCGTTTTCCACATACCCCGGGCTTTAGTTGAGAAGGTTTCAGCAACTTATGGGCCTGCATCATGCAACGGTAGGCGAAGCGGCGGTCATCTTCATCCTCCTTGCAATCCCAAGGGAGTGATGTGTCACCACTACCGCCTCCACACGACTGGGCGAATTGGGTTGCGCCATCGAGATAGCCGAGGAACAGATGCATCGCACACTTCAAAATCTCGTTGGGCTGTTCGGCGATTGCCGTCTATAATTCGCCGTCTAAATTGGTTTGAGGTCCGGAATCATTGTTGCAAATAATTCATAGATATCAACCACAAGTCTGCCGAAAAAGCATCCTCAGTATCATGCTTATTTGCTCCTGTTTCTTCAACGTTAGTCAGCTGTAATATCATTGCACACTGCCACGTTTCTATTGTATGGTATGCAGTTAATCCTGAAGTTCGACGAGTTACCGATTGGAGAATTTGAGCTTCTTTTTATTAGTAAAGCTTTTGAGCTTATTTTTACATATACAAGATGACGTGTAAAAAAATCGATGATTCTTTTACACGTTGGAGCGACGTGTAAAGTGGCTTTACATATCCTCATCTGTCTCCATATTGGAATTAATAGGATCTGCCAATTTATCTCCTTCAGAATGGAATGCATTAAGAATAAAGTTGAAAAGACCATTATTTATATAATAGTTCTCCCTGCCAAGTTTTAGCTTACTCAAGATTCCTTCATCAATTAATTGATTAAGATATGACATGGCAGTGGGTCGGCTTACCCCAACCTCTTTAACAACAAATTCTATTTTGGTATAAGGGTGACGGAAAAGGTTGTTAATAAGATCTTGTGAATAAACGTTCGGGAGATTTTTGCGAATACGGTGCTTGTAATGTAACATCATGTCTGAGATCCCGCGTACAAATTTAATTGTCTCATCTGCGGTCTGTTCTACGCCTTTAAGCATAAAAATAATCCAAGACTCCCATTGTAAAGTGTCTCTTACTGCCTGCAGTTGCCTGTAATACTCACCTTTATTCTGGTTAACGTAACGACTTAGATAAAGTATTGGCATATTTAAAAGGCCTTGGGCTACAAGATAGAGGATGTTGAGCACACGCCCTGCACGCCCATTCCCGTCGCCAAACGGATGGATGCTTTCGAACTGATGATGTATAATGGCCATTTTCACAAGAGGATCTAAGTCCGAAAGTGTATCATCGTTGATGAATCTCTCCAGATTACGCATATGCAGCTGAATTTCATCAATTGTCTGAGGTGGAGTATATACACTCTCTTTGGTTTTTTCATTTATTAATTTCTTTCCCGGCGTAGTAGTATAACCTGCATCATTATGCTTTATATGATGATATATTTCTTTTATCATTCCCTCGGTAATGAGATTGCGTTGTTTTACAATCTCAAACACCTCCATAAGCGCATCAGCATAAGTACTCACTTCCTTAGCTGCAATCGTAGAATATTTATTAGCACCAATCTCAGCCTTATAAAGCTCATCATGAGTAGTAATGATACTCTCGATTGAAGATGAATCCATTGCTTCCTGCAAAGAAAGCGTGCGAATCAAAATTTCAGGATTTGGAATCTTTTCGACAATACCGTTAAGTTCTCCAAGTTTACGGCTGGCAAGAGTAGTCTGTTTCATTACAGCTTTAGTCTCGACATCACAAGAAAGTGGAAGAGTCGGAATTATATATTGTTTTTCACTCATGAACTATATTATAATGAACTGATTAATTTCTCTATTTACAAATATAATTATTTATATTGAGATTATATCTGCCAAGTCTAAATAAATTTAGCGGCTACCGCTGGCATTATTATACACAAAAGCATACAAAAAAGCGATTGGCGGGCAGTAAAACATGCTTGCCAATCGCTTTATTATTAAATCGTCTTATCTTAAAATCGGACGGATTTTATATCAATACTCGTCCTCGTTGAACAGAAAGTCTTCTTTCGAGGGGTAGTCGGGCCAGATGTCTTCGATTGATTCGTAGGTATCGCCTTCGTCTTCGATTTCCTGGAGGTTTTCGATGACTTCAAGGGGTGCGCCGCTGCGCATTGCGTAGTCTATGAGTTCGTCCTTGGTTGCGGGCCAGGGTGCGTCTTCGAGTTTTGATGCGAGTTCGAGAGTCCAATACATAGTTGTAAGATTTAGAGTTTACTATTATCCTCTTGCGGGGATGCTTGTTTGAAAAGTGTGCAAAGGTAGTTATTTTCTTTATACACTAACAATTTTTCTCCCAAAATATTTCGTCGGCGCCGTTTTTTATGTTGATTGCTCTGGCAAGGACGAAGAGATAGTCGCTCAGACGGTTGACAAAGCGGATGATATTGGGCTGGACATCAACGGTCGAGGCGAGGGCGACGATGAGGCGCTCGGCCCGGCGGGCAACGCAGCGGGCTATGTGGGCGCGGGCGGCGTCGGGCGAGCCTCCGGGGAGGATGAAGCGGTTGTGGCGCGGCAGGGTCGCGTCGAGGCGGTCGATTTCGCGCTCTATCTCGTCGACAGCGCTGTCGGGCAACGGTGCGGGCTGCCATGAGCTGTCGGCTTCGGTGGCGAGCATCGAGCCGATGTCAAACAGGCGGTTCTGAACCGAGTAGAGTGTTTTGCCCGCGAGAGCCGCCACGGTGTCGGAGCAGAGGAGTAGCCCGAGCCACGAATTGAGTTCGTCGACGGTGCCGTAGGCGTCGAGGCGCGGGTCGGCTTTGGAGACGCGTGTGCCGCCGACGAGCGATGTTGTGCCGCGGTCGCCGCCGCGGGTATAGACGTTGCTTTTAGTCATGGTTGTTGTGGATATATAGAAGTCTGTCGAGTTGCGCTATTGTCTGGGCGGGAGTGGCGGTCGCGATGATGACATCGCTGCTCGCCGGTTTCATCAGGCCGGCTTCGGCCATGAGGTCGAGCTGGGTCATCAGCGGATCGAAGATCCCGTCGGGATTATATATAACGATATGTTTGCCGATTTGTTTTGTGAAGTTGATGTAGGCGAATGTCGACGCGAACTCGTCGAGGGTGCCGTAGCCGCCGGGGAGGACGACAAAGACATCGCCGAGAAGCTCCATCGTGGCCTTGCGTTCGTTAAGGTCGGCGACAGATATCTGTATGTCGTTGAGCGACGAGGCCATATTGCTGCGTCTGACGGGAACGACGCCGACGATGCGTGCGCCGGCGGCGCGGGCCGCAGCGGCTGTCTCGGTCATCAGGCCGGCGTTGACGCCGCCGTAGACGAGGGTGGCGCCGCGCTCGCCTATCCAGCGGCCTATGGCGGCGGCTCCTTCGCGCCAGTGGTCGGGCAGGGCTTCGGCCGCGCTGCAGTAAACGACAACTCTCATCGTCGTGTCGCTGATGTTGTGCTTGAGTCTTGGTTTGCTCATGGTCATGGTGGGTTAATGCTCCGTAAAGATATGGTTTTTATTTGTTAGTGCGAAAACTTTTGGCATAGTATTTGTTGTTTATCACAGAAAACTGTTAATTTTACGAATCAAAACCCAAATTCAGATTATGGAAAAGATAGAACCCGGAAAATATGTCGAGCTCGGCTACGACCTTTATGCCATTGATGCCGACGGTAAAGAGACTTTGATTCATCAGACCACGGACGAAGAGCCCGAGGCAATCATCTATGGCGTGACACAGGGCGTCATCCGTCCGCTCGAGGTCGCTCTCGAGGGCCTGACTCCCGGCGACACCTATGACGTCGTCGCCAAGGCCGACGAGGCTTTCGGCCGTCACAACCCCGAGCATGTCGTCGAGGTCGAGCGCGAGGTCTTCGAGGTCGACGGCAAGTTTGACAACGAGCACATCAAGGTCGGCGAACGCCTGCCTATGCTCACCGCCGACGGCTACCGCATCGAGGGTCTTGTGACCGAAATCACTCCGACCCATGTCAAGATGGACTTCAATCACCCCCTCGTCGACCACGACGTGCGCCTCAAAGGCAAAGTCATCGCCGTGCGCGACGCCACTCCCGAAGAGCTTCATCCTGCTCACGGCTGCGGCTGTCACGGCGGTTGTGGCGAAGGCTGCGGCGACGATTGCGGCTGTGACGACAACTGCGGCTGCGATGACAGCGGCTGCGGTTGCGGCTGCCATTGACCGGCCGTCTCCGGCTCCTGACAGAATACGGCGGAGTCCGCGATTCGATTATATCGTATCGGCGGACTTCGCTTTTTTTGCACCATGACATCAGTTTATCGCGATTTTGTGGCGCGAGTGAGTGAAATTCTGTGTAATTTTGCAGAAACAAAATTGAAATTATGATTACCAGCGATAGATTTGAAATGGTCGCCAAGACTTTTCAGGGCCTCGAGGATGTTCTGGCCGAAGAGTTGCGCGGCCTCGGCGCCGAAAATATCGAGCCCGGAAAGCGAATGGTCTCGTTTTCAGGAGACCTGGCGATGCTCTATAAGGCAAATCTGTGTTGCCGCACGGCTCTGAGGATTCTCAGGCCCTTCTATAAATTCACCGCCAAAGACCCCGATGAGCTTTATGAGCAGGCCAAGGAATATGACTGGGCCTCGCTGCTGACCATCGACAAGACTTTCGCTATCGACACCGTGGCGTTCAGCGACGAGTTCAAACACTCGCGTTATGTCACCTATCGCGTCAAAGATGCCATCGTCGACTGGTTTAAAGACCGCTATGGCGAAGACAAGCGTCCCGGCGTGCGCCTTCAGGACGCCGACGTGCTCATCAACGTCCATATCTCGGGCTGCGATGTCACCCTGTCGCTCGATTCATCGGGCGAGTCGCTCCACAAGCGCGGCTATCGTGTGGCCCAGACCGAGGCGCCCATCAACGAGGTGCTTGCCGCAGGCATTATCCTCAAGAGCGGCTGGCGCGGCGACGTGCCTTTCGTCGACCCGATGTGCGGCTCGGGCACATTCCTCTGCGAGGCCGCGATGATTGCCGCCAACATCAATCCGGGCGTCTACCGCCGCGGATTCGCTTTCGAGCGCTGGCGCGACTTCGACAGCGAGCTCTTCGACAGCATATACAACGACGATTCGGCCGAGCGTGACATCACCGTGCCCATTGTCGGCTGCGACATCTCGCCCAAGGCCGTCGACATCGCCCTGCGCAACCTCAAGGGAGCCGGCGTCGCCAGATATGTCGACGTCAGTGTCAGACCGCTCTCGGCGTGGACCGAGGCCCCGCAGCCCGCAGGCGTGCTCGTCACCAATCCGCCCTACGGCGAGCGCATCAGCGCCCCTGACATGGATGCGCTCTACGAGCTCATCGGCAGCAAGCTCAAACACGTCTTCACAGGCTACCACGCCTGGATAATCGGCTACCGCGACGAATACTTCCGCCGCATAGGCCTCGCTCCGTCGAGCAAGACCGAAATGCTCAACGGCTCGCTCGAGTGCGAGCTGCGCGAGTATGTCATCTTCGAGGGCGACCGCAAGTCGTTTGTCGCCGGAGGCGGCAAACTCAAAGGCGATGCCGCGGCTGACGAACGCCGCCCCCGCCGCGAAGACCGTGACGGTGACCGCCGCCGACATTCTGAGCGCCGCGACAGCCACAGGGATGACCGGCGAGGCGACCGCCGGTTCGACAGCAAAGACCGGAGCCGCAGCGACCGTTTCAGCCGGGGCGACCGCCGCAAGCCCGCTGACTCCGACGAACGCAGCTTCAGCAGACGCTTCAATCCTGCCGTCGGCCACTCTGACGCAGCCGATAGCGAGAATCCGTTTGCAAAACGCCGCAATCCCCACGCACTCAAATCAATCAGCGGACGCACCCCCAAACTGCCCCCCGTATCGGGTCCTGTAATGCGCTCCCGCGGATGGAAAAAACGTCAGACCGACGATGACAGCAACACCACAGAATAACATCATATAATCTCATATGACCAAGCTCAACATACTCCTGCTCGGATCGGGAGGACGCGAGTCGGCACTCGCCTGGAAAATCAGCCAAAGCCCCCGCACGGGCAAGTTTTTCATCGCTCCCGGCAACGGCGGCACAGACCGTTACGGCACCAATGTCAAGCTGTCGCCGCTCGATTTCGACGCCATCGGGCGTTTCGTCGCCGACAATGACATCGACATGATTGTCGTCGGCAACGAAGACCCGCTTGTCGCCGGCATCTACGACCGTTTTGCCGACAGCCCCGTGCTTGTCGTCGGTCCGTCGAAAGCGGGAGCCGCCCTCGAGGGCAGCAAAGACTTCGCCAAACGCTTCATGGAGCGTCACGGCATACCGACGGCCCGATACCGCAGCTTCACGGCCGCCACGGCCGCCGAAGGCAAGGCTTTCCTCGAGACACTCAATGCCCCCTACGTCCTCAAGGCCGATGGTCTCGCCGCCGGCAAAGGCGTTCTGATCATCAACGACCTCGACGAGGCCAAGGCCTCGCTCGAAGAGATGCTCTCGGGCATGTTCGGCGCATCGTCGGCGACAGTCGTCATCGAGGAATTCCTCTCGGGCATCGAGTGTTCGGTCTTCGTCCTTACCGACGGCAACGGCTCATACCGCATACTGCCTGTCGCCAAAGACTACAAACGCATCGGCGAGGGCGACACCGGCCTCAACACCGGCGGCATGGGCGCCGTCAGCCCCGTGCCTTTCGCCGACAAGCAGTTTATGGACAAAGTCGAGCAGCGCATCATCCGTCCCACCGTCGAGGGCCTCAAGGCCGAAGGCATCGTCTACCGAGGCTTCATCTTCCTCGGCCTCATCAATGTCGGCGGCGAGCCTATGGTCATCGAATATAACGTCAGAATGGGCGACCCCGAGACCGAAGTCGTCATGCCGCGCCTCGCCTCTGACCTCGTCGACCTTCTCGAGGCTGCCGCTAAAGGCCACCTCGGCGACACACCCGCCGACCACGACCCGCGCACTGCCGTCACCGTCATGGCCGTCTCGGGCGGATATCCCGGCTCATATCCCAAAGGCCTGCCGGTTACCGGCGACCTCGATCCCGCCGAAAGCATCCTCTTCCACGCCGGCACGACACGCGACGCCGACGGACGCCTCGTCACATCGGGCGGACGCGTCATCGCCGCCACTTCATACGGCGACAGCATCGCCGACGCTCTTGCCAAAAGCTACCGCGCACTCGATGATGTATGCTTCGACGGCAAATACCTGCGCCGCGACATCGGCCGCGACATCATGAACCTCTGATCACGACGGGGTGAACAACGCTGCGATAACACGGTTTCTGCACTCCCGCGGCGGGGCGGCGCTGGCCATTCTCATCATGCTCGCCGCCACATGGTTTGACTATCATGTAGGACGCGTGACCTATATACCCGGCGACAAAGGCTTCGCCCTGCCGTCGGCCAACGACTGGATTTCGTCACCTATGACCGAGATGATTGTCAATCTCGTCATCACCGGCGTCATCATCGTTATGTCGGTCTACATCAACCGCGCATTCAATGTGCTGAGAGCCATGACGATGCTCTATGTCGTCTTTTTCGCCTTCTTCGAGCTGGCCACGCCAAACCTGCTGGCCCAGCTGACGACATCGACCGTGCTGTGTGCCGTCGTCATGGCCTGCATGATTCTGCTTTACAGCTGTTACGGCGACAACAGGCGCATCCGCCGCGTCTTCCTGATATTTTTCTTCCTCTCGGCCGCCGCGGCGTCGCAGTATGCCTTTGTCATCTACATCCCGCTCTTCCTCCTGGGCTGCGCGCAGATGAAAATCATGAACCTGCGCACCATCGGCGCGGCCTTGCTCGGCATCATGACACCGTGGTGGATACTCCTCGGCTTCGGCCTTGTCAGCCCCGCCGACCTGCATATTCCCAAGGTCGTCAGCATCTTCGACGCCATAGATTTCAACGAAGCGATTGCTCTCGCCGTGACAGTAGGCCTGACGGTGCTTCTGACCCTTTCGGCCTATATGCTGACACTGCTCAAATCAATGACCTACAACGCCAAGTCTCGTTCGTTCGGCAGCTTTATCGCAATCATGACAGCCATGACGATAGTAGCCATGGTGGTCGACTACACCAACATCACGACTTATGTGACCCTGCTCAACTTCTGTGCGGCCTATCAGCTGAGCCACTTCTTCCTTCTGCATAAAAGTGAAAAATCATACATCGCCATCACAACCATTCTGGCGGTATATTTTGTTTTATATTTATGGAGAACTATCATTTAAATATCATAATCGAACGCAATATTCCTTTTATTGCCGGACTTCTCGAGCCGTACGCCAAGGTCAGCTATCTCGCCGCCAATGAGTTTACGCCCGAGACCGTCGCCGAAGCCGACGGCATCGTCGTCAGGACACGCACCCGCTGCGACGCCGCTCTGCTCGAAGGCTCAAAAGTAAAATTCATAGCCACAGCCACCATAGGCACCGACCATATCGACCTCGACTGGTGTCGTGAGCACGGCATCGCCGTCGTCAACGCTCCGGGCTGTAACGCCCCGGCCGTGGCGCAGTATGTCTTCGCCTCAATAATGCAGGTGATAAACAGGCCCGTCAGCCAGTATAAGATAGGCATTGTCGGCGTCGGACATGTCGGTTCTATAGTCGAACGCTGGGCCCGTAGCCTCGACATGAAAGTCATGATCTGCGACCCTCCCCGCCAGCGCGCCGAAGGCGGCGACGGCTGGTCGACCCTCGACGAGATCGCCGCCGAGTGTGACATAATAACATTCCACACACCCCTCACACGTGAGGACGATGACGCGACTTATCATATAGCCGACGCCGGTTTCTTTGCAAAACTACGCCGTCAGCCCGTAATAATCAACACCGCCCGCGGTCCGATCATCGATACTCCGGCGCTCATAGCCGCCGTCGACTCGGGACTTGTAGGCCACGCCGTCATCGACTGCTGGGAAAGCGAACCTGACATCTCCCGCGAACTGCTCTCGCGAGCCGTCATAGCCACACCCCACATCGCCGGTTACTCACACGAAGGCAAAGTCAGAGCCACACAGATGACCCTCGACGCCCTGACAGCCTTTTTCTATCTGCCACGCATCAACACCTTCGTCCAGGCACCTCACGGCATACCCAAAGGCGTGACAGCCCGTGCCGTGCTTGCCAACTACAACCCACTGACCGACACCCGCGCGCTCAAGTCCGACCCGACGACATTCGAGCAGCTGCGCAACAACTACCGCTACCGCAGCGAAGTCACCGACAGCAAAGCCGAATAATCCCCCTCAGACTCAGGCCGTAGGCCTGCAATTTTGTTCCGCGGGCGCCTGCGCCCGTGGAAGGAGAGCGCCACAAACGCCCATCAACTCCGGCGGAGTTGAACTTCCCATTGACAAAGGAAGCCAAAGCGCATGGAGCGAGGGCTGAAGCCCTCGCAGACAACATGCTGGTTTCCAAGGGCTGAAGCCCTTGGCCAGTATCGCCTGATGCGGCCGCGCGATCGCGCAGCCCTACAACCGTTGCCGCAACAACCTATTTGACTAATTAGCCTAATCTAACCAACCACATTCTCGAAGCCCCGCAGAGGCGAGATTGTGACATAACCCCGGCCGCAAAGCGTGCCGGAGGCACGTTATTGTGCGAGAACCCCGTGCTTCAGCGCGGGGACGAGCAATAGAAGCAGCAAATTAGTCTCGGAGAGACGTCTAAT